>JBNJFN010000218.1:0-5784 GCA_051746885.1 Bacteroidota bacterium
TTATATACCTCTCTGAAAACAATCAAATTTAATTTTTAAACATTTTTTATAGTTATACATATTTATATCTTAAAATATTTTTATATTTGCATTTGATAAATACAATATGAATTGTGATAAATTAACTCAGAATTAAAAATTTTAATGATATGAAAAAGCTGACATTCCTTTTAGTAGTTCTGACACCCCTTTTTTTACAAGCTTGTCAGGGAGCAGGAAACACCGAAAAAGAAAATCAAGAAGAATCAGTGGCTGCTGACAATGATGATAACAAAGCGGTAATCCATCTTACAGCAGAAGAATTCAAAGAAAAAGTGGTGGATTACCAAAACAGTGAAAAATGGAATTTCCAGGGCAATAAACCGTGCCTGGTGGATTTTTATGCTGACTGGTGTGCTCCATGTAAAACCACTTCTCCCATTATAGAGGATTTAGCAAAAGAATATAAAGGAAAGATCAATGTTTACAAAGTGGATGTAGATAAGGAACGGGAATTGGCCAGTGTAATGGGAATACAGGGAATACCAACATTCCTTTATTGCCCGGAGGAAGGAAAACCCAGGATGAATTCGGGGATCGGACAATCCAAAGAAGAGACCAGACAAATGTTCAAAGACAATATTGAACAATTCTTGTTAAACAACTAATCTACTTTCAGGCTTTTGAACAGCCATCCCCAATCAATTTTTAGTGAGTATCAAAAAAGGGTGGTCATAACATGATCCACCCTTTTTATATCAGCACTTATTATTATCAATGGAGAAACTGAAACCAAATCATTTACAATACATTAAAATCACTTGATTTACAGACAACTATATCCCATTCATTCATCTTATTTTTAAATAAGTTCACGAAATCCTACCTGTTTTTCATCAAATAAATATAATATATTAAAGTTCATTTAAAACCCCATTTTTCTATTCCCGTAAGCTTTGGTAGATAAAAAATAAGTTCCATGAAAGCGCTTAGATTTCTAAAATGGACGCCAATAGTGATGGCAGGTGTATTTGTAATTTCAAGCCAGAACAATTTCGAAACTCAAAAACCAATAAAGCTTACCTACAAATACCTAAAAGATCACACCTGGATTTCTGTAAATGAGAAAGGAAGGCCCACTACTGCGAATCATCAAACATGTAAGCTCATCTTTCTTGAAGATCAGGATTTCGAATTAAGAAAAACTTTTGAATATTCCGGAAGCACTTTAAAAACTCCGGGTAGATTTATATTGCAGGACAGTATAATCCATCTTAAAAATTTATCCGGATCCCAAAAGGTTGGTAAAGCTTATATACACAAGGGTTATCAACTTCGCATTGAATGGGATCATCCCAATTCTATATATGGAAGGGGAACCGAAACGTTTCAACAGGAAAGCACCTTAACAGAAAAGAGCTATAGTCAAGAATTTTCTACCAGAATGCTTGATTTTCTTAATATCGATTGAATGTCACCAGTCTAGCAAAAGGTTCCCGTTTCTCTCAGAATTATCCTTTACCATGCCTAATGACTCCATATTTACCGGAGAATACAAGTCATCAATATTCCTGAACCCAAGCGCATAACCACCTAAAATTGTATGATTAAAATCTACATCCAACAAGTAACTGCCTTTTTCAAGGGTAAAACTCAAGGAATCATTAAAATTCTTTACCTCTCGTTCCATAAAAACTGCTCCGTCAGGATTGATGAGCCTTATCGAAAGATTACCCAAAACATTGAAAGACCATATTTTAACAGATACCTCCCTCTTTCCTTCCATCGAAAGTATCTTTTCCACTTTGCTATTGTTGTATGAATAATTCTTGCTAATGGTATATGTGAATTGGTTTTCATTCATATAATCCAATTCCTCAGTATTCCGATTTCCAATAAAATGATTTGTAAGTATTCCGGTAAATATCAGAATAACAAAAAAAACGATGAGTACTATAACAGTCTTAAGCATATTTCCAGCCTCCTTTCCGGCAAATCACCTAAAAAACAGATAATACGATTCAGTTATAAATATAAAAAAAATCTGAGGAAAATGCCATTTCCTTCCATCATTGCTTATGAAGGGCTTCCAGTAATGAGTCTATAAGTATAAAAGTGTCAAATCAATATCCCTATTTGCAACGATACCAGTTTTCAATTACATCTTGTAATATTGCTACGCGTTACCGCTTGTTAATTTTCCTCCTCTTACAGTAGCCCCCAAAATAATCCCCCCGCTTACAACAATAATATTTTTAAAAATATACTGGCCTTCCATTGTTAAGGCATAAGGAAACACTTTAAATGTCTCTTCCGGAAAGAAAAACAAAGGAGTAAAAGTTCCCAGCATTTGCAAAAAAAGCAGGAATAATGTAATCCTTAAATAAAGATTTAAAAGTAAGCCCACACCGATAATCACTTCCCAGAGAGCCAGTATATAAATGATGGCCTTCGGCGATATCAGATGAAAAGTTATAAATTCAATGGTACGGATTGCGAGATCATGTGCAGGGCTCAGACCTTCAAAAAATTTGAGAGCGCCAAACCACAGAAACACAATGCCAATGCTTATTCTTAACAAACGTATTCCGTTAGCAGCCATCCACCGGGTAATCCTAACATCAATTTCATTCAATTTGTCCTCTTTAAGCCCCATTTTATATTGATTTTTTTTCTATAACAATACTGAGGATTTAACGGTTCAAAAAATAATTTTCAAAATATTCTCCTTTTTGAAAAACCAGTTCTCCTAATCTCCAATAAATTTATCCTGAATTACCGGTGCAGCAACTAAAAGCTTTCTTAATTGAGCAAAAAATCTTATATTGACAAGCAATCAAAATTCATTATTTCATGGAAGGAATAATATTACATTTTGCCGACATCTTTTTTGTGATATTCCACTCAACGCTAACCATTTTTAATGCTTTAGGCTGGATTTGGAAGAAGACCCGCAAACTCAATCTGATCACGCTCATTCTAACGGGGGCTTCCTGGTTTATTTTAGGGTTGTTCTATGGGATTGGATATTGCCCGTTAACAGAATGGCATTTTCAGATTCTGCGTAAATTAGGACATTCTAACTTACCTTCCTCCTATATTAAATATCTTATAGAACGGATCACCCCGTTTAGTCCCGGATCTAAACTTGTGGATACAACTACAGCAGTGGTATTCTTTGTCGCCCTGGGCCTTTCAGTTATCCTGAATATAAGGGATAGAAGAAAAACAAAGAAACGATAAACGGTTCATGTGGTTTCCCGGCCAGATACCCGGAACGATTACCAGCCATAGAAGTTTGCACACCATGCCGCATGAGATCTAAAAATGACTTTTGTGATACAAAATCTTCCGACAAAAGACCATTGAGACATGCCATGGCATGTCTCTATACATTTCCCGTTTTCTCACGCTCTCGTCTTCCTGTTCTTTCGTTCCATCGTCCTATCTTTTTTTACGCTCCCTCGCCCCATCGCTCTATCGCTCTTTCGTGCCATCGTACAGTCGTTTTATTTACAGATTCTCCAGGATAAAATCGGTCATCCGGGTATACAAATGATAAGTGGTGTTGCCTCCGTAAATGCCATGGTTTTTATCCGGATAGAACTGCATTTGGAATTGTTTATCGGCCTGTACCAGCTCTTCTGCCAGCTCAATGGAATTTTGCAAATGCACATTGTCATCACCTGTTCCGTGTATAAGCAGATAATCTCCTTTCAAACCATCTACATGATTGATGGGTGAATTGTCATCATATCCATCGGGATTATCCTGGGGCAACCCCATATAGCGTTCGGTATAAATGGTATCATAATATCGCCAGTTGGTGACCGGTGCAACAGCAATGGCCATGGAAAAAATCTCACTACTTTGAAACAAGCAGTTGGAAGACATATATCCCCCGTAACTCCAACCGAATATTCCAATGCGACCGGCATCGATATAACTTTTATCTCCGAAATACTTTGCTGCCTCTGTCTGATCTATCGTTTCATACTTACCCAACTGGCCATAGGTCATTTTCTTGAATTGTTCACCACGGCCACCGGTACCCCGGTTATCCACTACAGCAATCACATATCCCCTTTGGGCAAGCATCTGAAGCCAAGCCATGCGTCCTCCCCAACGCTCGGTAACTTCCTGGGATCCCGGACCACCGTATAGATACATAAAAAGCGGATACTGTTTGTTTTCATCAAAATCGGGGGGTGTAATCATGTAAGCATTCAAATCGTAATCACTGGAGGGTGTGCTGATCCTTATGAATTGCTTTTCCTGAAATCCATATTCAGCTGCATTTTCTTTCAATTCCTCGTTATCCTCCAACACCCGGATCAATTCCCCGTTCCGCTTATGGAGGGTTACCGTCATTGGCTCATTAGCCCTGGAATGGTAATTGATATAATATTTGAATCCCGAGCTGAAATTGGCGCTATTCCAACCTTCTTTCCCTGTAATTTCCTTTTTCCCGGATCCATCCTTTTTAATGGAATACACAGAGCGCGTTAAGGGAGATTCTTCGGTAGAAGCATAAAAAACCCGGTTGCTCTTTTCATCGTAACCCAGAAATTCTGTAACCTCCCAATTCCCTTCAGTGATCTGTTGAACCAGGTTTCCCTGTATATCATATAAATAAAGCTGGTTGTAACCACTCTTTTCACTGTAGATAATAAAATGATCTCCGTCATCGATAAAGGTGGGATAATCATCCCCTATCTGTGAAATATAATATTCATCGGTTTCTTCGTATATTACTTCCGATTCACCTGTATTGGCAGTAGCCAGCATGATCTCAATTTTATTCTGTAACCGGTTCATTCTGATCATACAAAGTTTATCATTCTCGCCTGTCCACTTAATACGGGGAATATACTGATCAGTTTCTTCGCCCGTGTCCATTTCTTTAACCGTACCCTCCTGTAAATCGTAGACGTAAATTTCCACTATGGAATTCTTCTCACCCGCCTTGGGATATTTGAACGTATTATTCTCCGGATAAAGTGAATCCCGGTACATGGGCATATTGTACTTCTTCACCCGGCTCTCGTTAAATTTGTAGAATGCAATCTTATCTCCTTCAGGTGACCAATGGAAACCTTGTGTAAAGGCGAATTCCTCTTCATACACCCAATCTGTACTACCATTGATAATGTGATTGTGTTTCCCGTCATGAGTGACTTGCTCTACTTCACCTGTTGCCAGATCCTTAACAAATAGATTGTTATTCCTTACAAATCCTACTTTCGAAGCATCCGGAGAAAAAGTGGCCAGCTTCTGTTTTCCCGCCTCAGTAAGAGGTTCAAGCGTCTCCTTCCTGCGATCGAAAATAAAATAACGTGCGATAAAAGACCGCCTGTAAATAGGCTGAATATCGGTGGCAATCAAAATTTTATGCTCTTCGTCACTGAAGGCATAACGGTCGATAGCTGATAAATCCTGATAATCACTTAAATCCAGAAGCGTATCCACCACCTGACCTGATTTATAACTGTACTTAACGATAGCCGATCCGCCTTTCAGTACCGTATAATGAAGGCCGTCATTCATCGAACGCAATCCTTCAACCGATTTCTGGCGAAATTTGTTTTTCTTGTAAATATCGTCAAGGGTGATCTTTTTGTAGTCATTTTGGGAAAAGGTTTCCCCGGCAGTTAGTATCAAAATCAAAAATAACACCGGGTATGTAAGTAACTTTTGCATAATCATGATGTTTTAGAATTGTTATTTTATCCGTGCAATTATAATAAGAAACATGGTATTTTTTGAAAAAGGTTAATAAAAAGTCAGATCCCCAAAATCTGTGGC
>JBNJFN010000219.1:0-4524 GCA_051746885.1 Bacteroidota bacterium
CGAACGCATGTAATCTTCTATCTGGCCTTCTTTTTCTGTTTCTATGTGCATGTCGAAAGCCGGGACAAAAGGATCGGGGTACATAAAACCCGACTGGCCTGACAGATCGGCAGCAAGCTCAGTGGCCTGAGCGTATAATCCCTTGTCTATGAGCCTGCGAATTTCAAACAGGCCTTTCCCTGTGGCTTCTGGTGGCATATATGGATCTCCTTTGGGAAGAAAGAGCCGTTCATGGGTGAAAATGATGGTCTCTTTCTCCGGTCGGCTAAAAATATTCGCACCAATGGTACCGTTTCCAGACAGTAGGCCTTCTTCCCAGGTTTCAGCCTGGCTAGTAGAGGTGAATCCCCGCTCAGGAACCTCTAGTTTCTGGGCAGAAACAGTGGAGTAGCTGCCCTGTAGGATAATAAATAACCCGCCAATCAATAAACTTATAAGATATTTCATATTTTAACGCCTCCTGATTTCTTTGTTGTTCTATTTTTATTTGAATTAGTTTTAAATTGTATAAGACAAATTTAGGATCATATTGACTCAAAAGAAATCAATAATTTAACCAATTTATGTATTATTTTGTCTTAGATATACATCATTTAAAACCCTAACCCATTTTTTGAGACAGATATTGTAATTCAATTCTATGTATCAATCATGAGCAAATAAATTGATAAATATAGATTATGAGTGAGAACAAACAGAAATCAATCAACAAATTAACCTATTTATGTATTATCTTATCTTTTTGAAAACGTAGATTTACTTAACCAATGGAAGCCTACCTTTTTTATTACATTTTAGGTACCAGTTTAAAGTTTGTTTCTTTCTGAGCATCATATTCTATCCAGACCATGGTTGTGGGATTGCCGTTCACATCTCTTACCACACCAATTTTGTACAGGTCATCACCATGATTTTTGCCATCAGCCTGTACGGTAAGTTTCTCCGGAGCCCATCCTTTTATTTTCAGAATGGGGTTAAAAATCGGAGATTGTTCGGAGCCTTTGAGAGAGAAGGACAGGTTATCATTTCTCCCGGCATCCAAAATATAAGCCCTCTCGGACTGTTTATAGCCGTTATTGTCAAAACCGTTGCCGTTAAGAGCAAGTTGAGGCGGATTGTTCCAGGATCTGGCAATTTTCAATACCTTTTCCTTATCCTTTGCCATTCCATATAATGCGTAATTCGCATTCGGGTCTCCCCAGCTTAGGGATGAATGACTGGCCCTGTCTTTGGCCTGGGCATAGCGTCCGTCGGATTCAACTTGTGCCACCGGCCAATGGTTCCACCAGGGGAAGTGGGAATATTCCGGCCGCACTTCAAGGTTAAACACACTGAATCCTCCTCCTTCAACAAAGATCAGGAAGGGTTTGTATTCAGATTAAAGGTTAATGAATACCTTCATGATACGATCGCCGTGTTCTTCGATATACTTATATGCTTCCTGATACTGCTCAAAGGGGAAATGGCTTGTAATCAACGGGTCAACCAATACCTTTCCTTCCGAGAGCATCGCCACGGTTTTTTCATAATCCTCATGACGGTACATCAGCGAGCCAAAAAGGTTCAGTTCGTGCTCGCCCACATGGAACATGTTCACCACCGGGTTCTTGCCATATACGCCAAGAATCACCACGTCACCGCCTTTCTCCACGTTGGCGATCAAATTATCCAGTGAGCTCTGCACCCCGGCTGCCTCAAAACCGGCCTGGAACTTCTCTTCACCGAATATTTCCCCGACTCCTTCGGCAAAGTCTTCTTTCTCTATATTCAGCGTATGTTCGAGGCCGCACTCACGGGCTTTTTCCAGACGAAAATCGCTTACATCAGTTATCAAAACCTTTTTTGCCCCACGGATACGTGCAAACTGGGCTACTACATTGCCTATCATTCCGGCACCGGATACAACCACATTCTTGCCTTCCAGAGAATGGGAGCGGCGCGTAGAGTGGGCACCTACCGCTACCGGCTCAACCATAGCTCCCTGTTCAAAACTCATATTCTCAGGAAGCCGTACCAAACGCTCCTCCGGTAGTATCGCATAATCCTGGGCCACACCTGGTGCCTGGAAACCTTCTACCTTGAGGTTTTCACAAACATTGTAGTGCCCTCTTTTGCAAGGACCACATACACCGCAGGTCTGCTGCGGTCGCGCCGTAGCCTTGTCGCCGGGTTTTACCTTAGTAACACCGTTGCCTACTTTTTCCACTACCGCTGAATATTCGTGTCCCTGGACCACCGGATAAGAAGTGGCAGGGTGGGTGCCGTGGTAAACATGCATGTCGGTCCCGCATACACCGATGCGCTTAATGTTTAACATTACTTCATGGGGTCCCGGATCGGGAGGTACATCAACCTCACGAATTTCAACATTTCCCGGACTCGTCATTACTTCTTGTCTCATATATCGTTTCCTTTCTTTGTTTTGTGTTTCTATTTGATTTTAGTTTAATGATTTAATGGCACGAATGTGTGAATAAGTTTATATGTTAATCCAGCAATTAATCAAAAGCTCAAACAATTAATAAGTCATTTTTAACATTACTCAAAAATAAAATTCTCCAATCTATCAGGGATTCTCCAGGTACCATCGACTACCAGCTCCTGAAACCAGAATTATATTGCCGTTGGCAGTGAAGTCACCGGTACGGATAATCGCTTTTACCTTGTAACTGAGTTTTTTTAATTGAGCATGGGGGATGGTTTCTACTTCAACCTCCTGGCCAAAAACCCGGGAAACTTTGTTAAAGTGGGTAGGATTAACCTGCTGTGCCTCCTTGGCAAGAATCAGCTTCTCCACAGAAAAAAAACTTTTTTAATATTATTTTCAAAAGTAAAAAAATATGAATTAATTCCAAAATCTTTCAATAATTTTTTATTACCTATCGATACCCATTAAATTCCATATTGTTACTCATTAACAGCAAATAACTCTTTTAAGATTAATTATTTAAAGAATTCCAGAGATAAAAAGCAGATACTAAAGGTTCATTTATAAACCACCAAAAACATTTTCCAAAACCAAATGTTTTCCTTATTCGTAACATGATTATTCAATAATCCTGTTAAATTCTTTTAATACCAACGATCACTCCTGATAAACAGATCTATAGAAATAGTAAATAAATCTTTAAAATAGCAAGAAATTCATATTTTTTTATACTTTTGTATCAAGATTTGGGGAGGTAAAAAGACGATTATGAGCACCAACAGATCATTCAGAAAGAAAAAAGATTATGTACCAGGAGTTTAAAAAGATGGATTCAGGAACGATGAATCTGATAAACAAAAAGAGAATCCTGAATCTGATCAAACAAAAGCACGAAATCAGCCGGTCTGAAATTTCTAAGGAAACGGGTCTAACCCCACCAACAGTATCAAGAATCGTTGATACATTAGTACATAAAGAAAAGCTTGTGGAATACATGGGCGTGGGAAGCGCTCACGGAAATGACAGCACAAAGAATGGCAGACCTCCGGTCATTGTACGCTTCAAAGGAAGAGATAATAATATCATTGGTATCGATTTAGGAGCAACTTATATCAGAGGTTGTCTGGTAGATCTAAATGCTTCTTGCCTGTCTGAAATTCAGGTTCCTACTGAGATACAGAAAGGTTATGATTCCATCATAGAAAAAGTAGTTCAGGTCATACAGAAGTTTCAGAAACGCAAGGGAGAAAATGCAAAAATCTGGGGTGTTGGCATTGGTGTAGCTGGTTTGGTGAATAAAGACACAGGCATCATTGAATCTTCACCGGATTTTGGATGGAAGTATGTGGATTTGAAGAAAGAGCTGGATGACAAGATTGATCTTCCGTTTTTCTATGATAATTCCACCCGCTTAATGGCACTGGGAGAATTAAGATTTGGCAAACAGAAAAATCTCAAAAACTTTGCAGTTGTGAACGTTGGTTATGGAATTGCAGCGGGATTGGTTGTAGAAGGAAATCTTGTCAAAGGTCATGCTGGTTTTGCAGGTGAATTTGGTCATATCGCTGTAGATCCTGACAGCAGGGTACAGTGTGATTGTGGTATGTACGGTTGTCTGGAAGCACTGGCTTCAGGGCACAGAATTGCCAATTTAGGAATAAAAGCACTTGAAAACAAAAAATCAGAAATACTTAAAAAAGTAAGTAATAATAACCCATACAACATTACAGCCGAACTTGTTAGTAAGGCAGCTAAGCATGGCGACGAAGCTTCATTATTTATATATGAGGAAATAACTGAATATCTTTGTAAGGGAATTGCTACGCTAGCCAACCTTTTAAATCCAGAGGTGGTATTTATTGGTGGAGGCGTATCTCTGAATGGGAAATTTTTCTTTGACTTGATTGATAAAAAAATATCGAAGTATATTCTGTCTTCAGAATCCAACTTAAAAATTCTTCCAAACTCTTTTGAAGAACAAGAAACCTCAATGGGAGCTATCTCCCTGGTTATGGATAAAATTATGAATCTGGAATTGCAACAAACTGCCAATTCAAAGGTTTAAAGCAATTAATCCTTTTACTAGTGAAAATCAA
>JBNJFN010000219.1:4624-5779 GCA_051746885.1 Bacteroidota bacterium
AATCTTATGAATTCCTTCAAAAAACAAACAAATGCAATACATGGATATTAATTAAAATTATTTAAACAAGTTTCTTATGTGTTCAATAGACATAGACACAAACATTGAGCCCATTGATCCGGGCTCCGTTACAAAAATTAAATTACCGGATGGAACCCTTATGCCTCAGGCCGCCATGGGAACATTTCATTCAGATAATCCTGATTTAATAGAGGCCATGGAAGATATCGTTGTTGAAGCTATCCGGTTAGGTTATAGGCATTTGGATTGTGCAACAGCTTATCAGAACGAAGAAGTTGTTGGCCGGGCAATAGCCAAAGCCATAAAGAAAGGATTGGTAAAAAGAGAGGATCTTTTTGTATTGTCCAAGCTTTGGAACAAGAATATGAGCCGTGAAGAAGTCATTCCTGCCTGCGAGGATTCCTTACGAAAACTTGGACTTGACTATCTGGACATGTATGTTGTGCACTGGCCCTGGGCAAACCATCATGAACCTGGTGCTTCAGGAGAGGAATTTAATAAAAATGCTGTACCGTATATCCATGAAATGTTTATGGAAGAAGCATGGGACCAGATGACAGAGCTCAAGAAAAGCGGTAAGGTTAAGAACATTGGTACTTCCAACCAGACCCGAAAAACGATGGAACTATTGCTAAGAGATACCAATGAATTTAACCGTCCTGTTTATAATCAGATGGAATTGCATCCCTTGTTTCAACAAAAAGATCTTGTTAAGTTTTTTATGGACAACAACATAGTTCCTTCAGGATATATGTCGTTAGGATCTCCACGCCGACCGGGACGAGATCGTTTTCCTGAGCATCAGGCTGATATGAAGCACTATGTCATCCAAGATATTGCAAAAGAAACCGGTCTGACGCCACCTCAGATATGCCTGGCATGGGCCCATCAACGGGAAGATTCAGGAGGAGGCTATGTATCCATGGCCGAACGTTCGGAATGGATTAAAAACAATCTGGAAACAGCTACAAAAAACCTGCTCAGTAAAGAACATTTTGAAGCCATTGATGGTGACGGGACAGAGGAGAATCCCGGAATAAATGCCAATAACAGATTGATCTGGGGTCAGGTTTTCCTCTGGCCTGAAGGATTTTTAACAAACCATATAAGGTATGCACTGTGGGATGATTGCCA
>JBNJFN010000220.1:0-5775 GCA_051746885.1 Bacteroidota bacterium
ACCGTAGAATATCCGGCCAGCTTCATGCTGGTGGCATCCATGAATCCATGCCCGTGTGGCTATTACAACCATCCCGACAAGGAATGCGTGTGTACACCGGGCAACATACAGCGTTACATGAACAAAATCTCCGGTCCCCTCCTCGACCGCATCGACATTCATATCGAAGTGGTGCCGGTATCCTATGAAGAGTTATCCGACGTGAAACCGGCCGAAAGCAGTGACGAGATAAGGGAAAGGGTCAACGCCTCGAGAGAAAGACAGGCACAACGGTTTGAAAAACACAACAACATCTATTCCAATGCCCAAATGCACAGCAAAATGATCCGGCAGTACTGTGAGATCGATTCAGCAGGCAAAAATCTGCTAAAAAGGGCCATGGACAATGTAGGACTCTCTGCCCGGGCCTACGACAGGATACTGAAAGTGTCCCGTACCATTGCCGACCTGGAAGACAGTGATGCCATCCAGGCCCACCACCTGGCCGAGGCCATCAACTACCGAAGCCTTGACCGGGAGAATTGGGGAAGCTGAAATAGCTCTATATACAATAGACAAGGCAAAATGTAAAAATCAATTATAGAGAGGCTTATCATTTAGCAATAATTTTTCAAATGACATACGGTGAACCAGAAAGTTTATTTGCTAAAAAATAGCCATTCAATATAAATTGTTGAAAATTTGTTAATTATTCATTTGCATTTAATATATAATTTTGTGTAACTTTCGTATGAAAGATTTGGTATATTAGTTTTAAAACTTTTTTTGTAACAAACAGAAAGCTACAGTGATATATGTGGTTATTAAAGAAAATCAGTTCCTTTACATACTTTATAATTACATTGATATCCAGTATCGTAGGTATTTTTTTATTTTCTACTCTGTTTTTTCCAGAGCTGAACAAACAAGGATGGGTAGGTGTTTTATTTTTAGGTGCATTAGCATTGATTTTTTTGGGTTATAATGTTTATTTGTATATAGTTTACTCGAAAAAATCAAGATATGCAGGTGTTTTTGAAGAGATTAATCTAGGATTTTCAGAACTTCATAAAGCTAGTCGGAATGAGAGCGATTCATATGAGATAATGAGAAGTATAGAAAATTTATGTGACTACATAAGTTCTTCCTTTAAAGAAGTTTATGGTCATAGAGTTAGAACAACTATCAAGATATTGGAAACCGATACTTACAATGGTAGGGTTAAAGCCACAACTTTACAGCGAGATAAAAAATCAAAATCAATGGGAGCCAAAACGGGATTAAATGATAAAATTCCTCATTGGATTGATGAAAATTCGGATTTTAGTAATATTTATAGTACTATTGAGGATAATATTTCGTTAGATGCTTTTCATAAAACAAGGTTACCTTTTAGAAAAAAATATAGAAACACACGTTTACAAGAAAGAAAAGACTGGCCTCCAAAACATTGGTTTTTTTGGTTAACTTTATTAAGAGAATAAGAAAATGGCCTTTGCCATATAAAAGCACATTAGTCGTACCTATTGTACCTTTAAGTGCAGATGAACGTAGCCTACATACTTTAAGAGGTTTTCTTTGTATTGATAGTCCTAAAAATGGAACTTTTAATAAAACAGTTGATGTTAATATTATGAAAGGAATCTCTGACGGAATGTATGATAAAATTGATAAGTTATTTAACCACGTTTAATTAAATTAGGTTATGAAGAAAGAAAATAAATTCAAAGTAACGGCAGAACCATCATCTGATAAAAATCCCGAGAGTGGAAAAATTAAAGTTAAGATGAATGGTTCAGAAAAAACAATTCCAGCCGTTGTCTTCTCCTCTGAAAAAGCTAGGAAATTATTAGAGATCGCAGAGGAAGTATCGAGCAAAGACAGTGAAAAAATCAAGTGATTTCTAAACTTAACTGTTAAAATTTTACTTTCTAGAACTACCGGAGTCTATAATATTATAGACTCCGGATTTTTCAGATCGTTATTGAGACTAGAGATATTTATAGAATCTTTCACAATATTATGATGATTGGTCCACCGGGAGCCGGAAAAACCATGCTGTCCAAACGGCTTCCCGCGATCATTCCGCCTCCCACACTGCACGAGGTACTGAATGCTATACAATATAAACCTCATTCATAAAAAATGTACCATCATGAAACCAAAAACGTTCCGCAACATCTTTTTCGTCTTCTTTATTGCTTCTATAACCATTTTGTTAACCGCATTCAACCTGAATCAAAATCCTGTTGAATCCGGAAAATTGAATAACGCAGGGGATATCCTGCCCATAAGCCCCTTTCAGGAAAACCCGTTCTATTTTTCCTGGAAAGGGGAGCCCGTTTTTCTCCTTGGTGCAGCAAACTTCCATAGCTGGACACCCATCAGCAGGCCCGATAACGTAGATATAAAAAAGCAGATGGACCGGCTGGCGGGTGTGATTGATGAAGTTAACAGCCCTCATGTGCTGGGATTTGTTAGATGTCTGCCCTACGATCCGGCAAATCATATGCACGATGGCAATGTACCTACTGTATTACAGCCCTGGCATAAAACAGAGGACGGCCGCTATGATCTGACACGGTTCAATCCCTCCTGGGAAAAACGGCTGCATCAATATCTGGAGGTGGCACTGGAACGAAATATCATTGTATCCCTTGAAGTGTGGGACGACTGGTCCGTTACCCGCGGACCCGGAGGACAATATGATCCGGGACCGGATGGAGCATGGAATGCCCACCCTTTTAATCCGAATAACAATGTCAATTATAATGAATCCGTTTTGCCGGACACCACTTCAGCCTGTGGTGCCCCTTTCTACAGCACCATTCCTTCGGATGAAAACGACCAGACCGTACTCAAGCTTCAGCAAAATTACGTGGATCAGTTAATGTCCATCGCCGAAGATTATCCCAATGTGATCATTAACATCTCCAACGAAAGCCGGGCCAACCTGAAATGGAGCCAATACTGGGCAACCTATATCCGCAAAAAGCTACCTGAAGAATATATGATAGGCGACATGCCTTCCACAAACCGCAAGGATGGCGGAGGTCAGTGCCAGAACAAATTCAGTCCGCTCACGCTCTCCCTGGATCCGAAGTATGATTACGTAGACATCTCTCAGGGTGTATCGGGCCATGAATTTAATACAATCACCGGACAGGTGATCAAGGGGGCACAAAGAATCCGTTCATACCGGCAAAGCATGCAATCCAAAGGTCAAAAAAAACCTTTGGTGGTTTCCAAAGATTATACGCGTGATGAACAGGGCGGCAGGATGGTTCTATGGAGCCGTTTCACAGGAGGAGCCGCCTCAGCCAGATTCCATAGACCTTCAGGAGACCATGACATGGATGTTGTAAATTTTCAGCATAATGCCATAGAAAATCTGGGAAAATTCATTGCAACGCTGCCTTTCTGGAATATGACGCCGACAGCCAAAAAAGTTCAATCACTCCCGGAAAAGGCCCGCGCCAATGTGCTTGCTCAGGAAGAAGGCCATATAGTCGTCCAGGTGATCAACGGCAAAAAGGGAGATCAAATTTCACTTGATATGGCACCGGGAAAATGGAATGTTGAATGGATACATCCGAAAGATTATGCAATATCAACAAAAAGAACCGTGGAAGTCAGTAAAGAATCCACCATAATGAAAATCCCGGAAGATGAAGAACATCAGATCCTGCATTTATACCCTGTAAACCGTTGATATCATTGCCTGGTCTGAAAAGATGAGCATTGATGAGCTAAAAGGACAAAAGAGTATTTGACCGAAAAAAAACACACAATAACTTAGCCCGAATTATTCAAGAATAATTCTGCATTACACCTTACACCAAGAACATACCAAAGGGTTTTTTAATGGTCTTAATTTGGTCAGTTAAAATTTTCATTTAAATTTGTCACATCTTTAAAGCAAAGGGAAACTTGTTTTTTATTTTTTGATGGTGGATGTATTAGTGAAAACCAAATAAATTGTATGCATATGGACTACATTATTTACAGCATTCCTGTACTGGCAGTATTGGGTTTTATATTTATCGCATGGAAAACTTCCTGGGTGAACAAACAATCCGAAGGAACCCAGAAGATGCAAGACATTGCTGGCCGTGTAAGAGCTGGAGCAATGGCATTTTTAAAAGCGGAATACAAATATCTTATTGTTTTTGTGATAGCTGTGGCTATCCTGTTGTTTTTTAAAAGTACTACAGAAGCAGATTCCAATGGTTTTGTAGTCATTTCGTTTATTGTCGGTGCATTTTTATCGGGTTTAGCCGGAAATTTAGGTATGCGGATAGCTACCAAAGCCAATGTAAGAACAACTGAGGCGGCAAAAAGCTCGTTAGGTAAAGCCTTGGGTGTTGCCTTTAGCGGAGGATCCGTAATGGGCATTGGCGTTGTTTCTCTGGGTGTAATAGGATTGAGTATTCTATTCATTCTTTTTCATTTCGTGATTGGTGCTAACTGGTCTTTAGCAGTAGTTCTCAATGTAATATCATCTTTTTCACTGGGAGCATCATCCATCGCACTCTTTGCGAGGGTAGGCGGAGGAATTTATACCAAAGCTGCTGATGTAGGTGCCGACCTGGTAGGTAAAGTAGAAGCTGGCATTCCGGAAGATCATCCCCTCAACCCGGGTACCATTGCCGATAATGTAGGCGATAATGTAGGTGACGTTGCAGGCATGGGTGCCGACTTATTTGAATCTTTCGTAGGAGCAATCATTTCAACTATGATCCTTGGATCCGCCTTCGTTGCATTAACTCCCTTTCAGCAAGGATTCGAACTGGGTGGAGTCATATTGCCTTTAGCCCTGGCAGGGGTGGGAATCCTTACATCTATACTGGGCACCTTTTTTGTCAGTGTAAAATCAGGAGGTGATCCACAAAAAGCTTTAAACAGGGGTGAATCAATATCAATGGCCATCATGGTGATTGCCTCTTTCTTACTTATTCAATGGCTTCTTCCTTCCTCATGGTCAAGCGAAACCCTGATAGGAGGATCCCAAACCTATACTTCCCTTAATGTATTTTTTGCTGCTTTGGTAGGCATCGCTGTGGGATATCTGATAGGGAAAGTTACCATATACTTTACATCAACAGGCACAAAACCAGTAAGAGGTATCGTTAATAAATCCATTACCGGCGCGGCTACCAACATTATGGCAGGCTTGGAAATTGGCATGTTATCCACTGCCATTCCCCTTTTAGGAATAGCTGCAGGTATCATTATTGCTTTCTCTCTGGCAGGATTGTATGGCATTGCCATTGCAGCAGTTGCTCTGCTTGCCAATGTAGGTTATCAATTGTCTGTGGATGCTTATGGTCCAATAGCTGATAATGCCGGAGGAATGGCCGAAATGAATGAGCTTCCTTCGGAAGTACGTGACAGGACGGACAAGCTGGATGCTGTAGGAAATACCACAGCAGCTATTGGCAAAGGATTTGCCATTGGCTCGGCCACACTTACCGCACTGGCGTTATTTTCAGCGTTCATGCAACAGGCCAACATAACAAACATTGATATAGCGAATCCTACAATTATCGCCGGACTGTTTGTCGGGGCTATGCTGCCGTTCTTATTTTCATCAATGGCTCTGGGTGCCGTTGGGCGCGCTTCCAGATCAATGATTGAAGAAATACGTCGGCAGTTTAATACCATCCCGCCTTTAACCGAAGCTTTGAAAGTATTAAAGAAATACGGCGGTGAAGTTGAAGACGTTACCGATGAGGAGCGAAAGACACTGGAAGATGCCGATGGCTCGGCAGATTATCAAAAATGTATTGCCATATC
>JBNJFN010000221.1:0-5765 GCA_051746885.1 Bacteroidota bacterium
ACTCCTGCGCCTCCGGTGATGACACACACCTTATCTTTTAGATCACTAAAATTATACTGTTTCATAAAGCATTGGATATATTTTGATGGTTAACATTCTCTTTGATGATGATCTCAATGGGCAATTTGTATTCCTTTTCAATTGATTTATTTAATACCAGCGCGTTAAACAGCGTTCTTACACTCAGATAGCCCTGATCAAATGGTTTTTGACTGATCAGGTAATCAATTGTTTCTTTTTCCAAATGGATGAGGTTTTCTTCAGTTAGATCATATCCGATCAATAAAAGGTCAAGATGGTTTTCTTCCAGAAATTGGGCAATCTTGAAGCCTTTTGAATTGGTGACAAAAATTCCTTTTGTCTTCGGACGTTTTTCCAGATGTGCTTTGAGATTATGAGTTATGACGCTGTTTTTGTTGCTTTTGATATTAAGGTGATATATCCTGTTTTGATCTCCCACAATGGTTTCAAAGCCTTTCTGCCTGTTTTTAAGGTGGGGATGGGTGTCCACTGATTTGGCAAGATGCACAACAAGCATTTCATCGTCACCCGATAAACAGTTTTTCATAAGTTTTCCTGCAACCTTTCCGCTTTGGTTGTCATCCTGCCCAATGAAAGAGATGTTGTTCTTTCCTTCAAGGTCTGAATTGACAAACACGTAGGGTATCTTGTTTTGGTCGCAATATCTCAGTAAACGACCTGCCTCTTTTGAAAAGACCGGAGCCAGTATGACCCCGTCGGGTTGGTATTCTATTATTTTGTTTATTTTTTCTTTGAACGAATCTTTATCAAACTGATCAAACAGGAATTTTCTGCTGATAACGCCCAGGTGGCTGATTTCACTTATGGCCTTATCGAGACCTATGATCGGGCTCTGCCAGAAGGAACTTTCATATTGTGCATGAGGGATGCATACAGCGAACTTATAGGTTTTCCCTGAGGCCAGCCTTCTGGCGGACAGATCCGGCTCGTAGTTTAACTCCTGAATGATTTGCTGGATCTTTTTTTTGGTGGTTTCGGATACTTCTCCCCGATTATGGATCACACGATCAACGGTTCCGTGAGAAACACCTGCCATTTCTGCAATATCCTTGATCCGTGCCTTTACCTTATCCATAACCGGATGAATTTAATGGTTCCGTGTACGTACACGACAAATATAAAAAATATTTGCCGTTTACGCACACGATTTGAATTTTTCCTAAAATAATCGTATTTTACTGCCAAAAAATAACTATGCCTGTGCAGGCTGAAGGAACCAATTACTTTGGAAATCAGATATTTCCTGTTAATATTAGTAAAGTCTATTATCATCAAGGGATCAGTCATCCCTATGATCTTACCCGGACATTGCATTACCATGATTTTACTGAGATTGTTGTTATATTGAATGGTAACGGTATTCATGAAGTCGAGGGACAGCGCTATAAGGTATCAGCCGGAGATACTTTCGTTCTGCAGGATTTCCAGAAACATCAGTTCATAGATGCCAGTGAGGTGGAGATTGTCAACGTGATGTTTGATCTTAAGAAAAGACCCGATATGCTTAATCTGAATGAGATCAAGAAAATGCCCGGATACAATGCCCTTTTTATTCTCGAACCCCAGTACCGCAACACCCGACAGTTTAAAAACCGACTTCAACTTAACAGGAGTGAGCTTGCTAAAGTGGAATTCATTCTAAACTCCATGTTTTGGGAACAAAACAATCAGGAATCCGGCTATGAAACCATCCTGAGAAATCACCTCGAAGATCTGATCATTCTGATGGCGAGGCAGTATTCAAAGATTGAAACGCATGAAGCAAGGGCTTTGATGCGGATAGGTGAAGTGATTGATTATCTTGAGAGGAATTATAAATCAAGGATCTACCTGGATGAGATGGCGGACAGAGCGTGTATGTCAAAGCGCCATTTTCACCGCATCTTTAAGAATGCTACCGGTGAATCTCCCCTGGATTATCTCATTCAGATCCGCCTGCAAAAGGCCAGGGAGTTGCTTCGCACCACCTATTTGGCCGTTTCGGATGTTGCTTATGAATCGGGCTTTGCTGATGTAAACCATTTCATCAAAAAGTTTAAGAATCACCTTCTGGTAACCCCGCACAAATACCGCATGAATTTTGAATAGATGATTTGGCATAATAATCCCATTTTTTGTCATGATTTTATATTTGTTGTGAACCAATAATCTGTAACTTTGGGAATATGGACATAATACCCGAATCAAACCGGTTCATATATGGATTTTAGAGATAATCTCAACTTCTGAATATTTATTAAACCCTTAATTTAAATCGTTATGAAAAGAACCACAACATTAGTCATTGGCTGGATCTTTCTGGTATTCCTGATATCATGCGATACCGGGAAACAGAAAGAGGAACCCGCCCTTTCAGAGGAAAAGAAAGGAACCTATTGGGATTATAATCTTTCCAACGAAGCAAGAGCTGAAGAGCTACTTTCCGAGATGACCCTGAAAGAGAAAATTTCCCAGCTTTCTTACAACAGCAAGGCCATTCCACGATTGGATATACCCGAATACAACTGGTGGAACGAAGCCTTGCATGGAGTTGCCCGTTCGGGTAAGGCCACTGTATTTCCGCAGACAATTGGTATGGCAGCCTCTTTCGATAGCACACTGATTCACCGTGTGGCCACTGCCATTTCCGATGAAGCAAGAGCCATGTATCATGAGGCAGTAAATAAAGGAAACAGAGGGCAGTATATGGGTCTCACTTTTTGGACACCCAACATCAATATCTTCCGCGATGCAAGATGGGGCAGAGGGCAGGAAACCTATGGAGAGGACCCCTGGCTTATGGGAAAGCTTGGTAGTGCCTTTGTAAAAGGGATACAGGGAGATCATCCCGAATATTTAAAAGCGGCAGCGTGCGCCAAGCACTATGTTGTACACAGCGGTCCTGAAGCACTTCGCCATGAGTTTAATGCCAAAGCCAGCCCCAAGGACATGTACGAAACTTATCTTCCTGCTTTCAAGTCGCTTGTTGATGCCGGTGTGGAGGGTGTGATGTGCGCATACAACCGCACCAATGATCTGCCATGCTGCGGCAGCGAACCCCTTCTTGTTGATATACTTCGTGAAGATTGGGGATTCGACGGATACATTGTTTCCGATTGCTGGGCTTTGGCAGACATTCATACCGACCATGATTATACAGAGACACCTGTGGAATCCGCTGCCTTAGCCATTAACAATACCGTTAACCTGAATTGCGGAGACAATTATCCCCACCTGACCGAAGCTGTTGAACAGGGCCTGGTTGAAGAGTCAACGATTGATTCTGCTTTGAAAACCCTGCTGAAGATACGCTTCAGACTGGGTCAGTTCGATCCCCCGGAAATGAATCCCTATTCAGATATTTCTGCAGATGTGATCAATTCCGAAGAGCACCGTGAACTGGCAAGGGAAGCTGCACAGAAATCAATGGTGTTGTTAAAGAACGAGAGCAACCTGCTCCCGCTTGATAAGGATGAGGATTTTATATTTGTGACAGGACCCAATGCCGCCGATCAGGATCTGCTCCTTGGAAACTACAGCGGATTATCCGGTAACATGGCAACTATTCTGGAAGGCATAGTGGAAAAAACAAAACCCGGAAACAAAATCCAGTACAGGAAGGGTGCACTGCTTGACCGGCAAAACATCAATCCCATCGACTGGGCAACAGGAATAGCCGCAGATGCGAATGTGACCGTTGCCGTGATGGGGATCACGCCCTTGCTCGAGGGCGAGGAAGGCGCTTCAATAGCTTCCCCCCATAAGGGAGATCGCAAAGATATCGGCTTGCCGCAAAATCAAATTGATTACATCAAAAAGCTGAAGGATGGACACGATAACCCCCTAGTGGTGGTTTTGACCGGTGGAAGCCCCATTGCAGTGCCCGAGGTACATGAAATTGCCGATGCTGTGCTTTTTGCCTGGTATCCCGGCGAGCAGGGAGGAAATGCTGTGGCTGACGTCCTTTTTGGCGATGCAGTGCCTTCGGGTAAATTACCCATCACTTTCGCCAAATCCACGGATCAGCTTCCTCCCTATGAAGATTACAACATGGAAGGCCGCACTTATAAGTACATGGATGAAGAACCTCTGTATCCCTTTGGCTTCGGACTGAGTTATGCGAATTTTGAATTCAGTGATTTGAAGCTCTCGGACAAAGAAATAGAAGAAGGGGAATCCATTGAGGCGCAGGTAACGGTTACCAATACCGGAGATACAAAAGCCGAAGAAGTGATTCAACTATATCTTACCGATGAAGAAGCCTCATTCAAAATTCCAGATTATTCAATGAAGGGCGTTGAACGGATATCGCTGGATCCCGGAGAATCGCAAACAGTCGGTTTCGAGATCACCCAAGAGATGATGGAGGTGATTGACATGGCGGGCAATGCAGTTATTGAACCAGGAGCGTACCGGGTGACCATCGGAGAAGCATCACCGGGTCCGAGAAGTCGTGAGCTTGGTGCGACGAAACCGGTGGAGGGGAGTTTTGAAGTTACGGAATAAACTTAGGTGGGGTTACGTGAAAAATAATTTGACTTAAGTCTTATATAGAATAAGCACCAAATCACAAACATCAAATTCCAAATAATTTCGAAATTTCAATATTCAAAATTCCAAACCAGTCATCATCTGGTTTGGAATTTTGGCATATAGATAGCAGGATTATATGTAATTTATTTTTTATTAATTGTTTTATCACAAACATAGTCATAGAAAAGTCCGTTTTTAAATAATACATAAAACTTTTATCTGTCTGAATGATTCCTTAATTTTGTCAGAGTTAAAACCACCAATACCAGATAAATTATGAAAGCAGCATTACTTAAAGATATCAAAGAATTCAAGATAGATGACGTTGCCGATCCCGTTATAGCGAACGATACGGATGTACTGATTAAAGTCGGTGTTGTCGGAGTTTGCGGCTCCGATGTGCATTATTTTGAGCGGGGCCGGATCGGCGATCAGGTGGTTCAGTACCCATTTACTATCGGCCATGAATTTGCCGGCACAGTGGAACAAACCGGCAGCAAGGTAACCCGTGTGAAACCCGGTGACCGGGTGGCAGTAGATCCGGCCATATCGTGCGGAAAGTGCGACCAATGTCTCGCAGGCAGACCCCATACCTGCCGTAATATAAGATTCCTGGGCTGCCCAGGGCAATCCTCAGGCAGCCTGTCCGATCACATTGTGATGCCGGCGGAAAACTGCTTCCCTCTGCCGGAAAATTTATCCCTTGACGAGGGCGCGCTATCGGAGCCGCTATCCATCGGACTCTATGCAGTGAAGCAATCCGGACTTGAAAAGGATATGAACATCGGTGTTCTTGGATACGGCCCCATCGGGATGAGCGTGTACCTGACGGCCAAAGCTTACGGAGCCGGTAACACCTATGTAACCGATAAACTGGACCCGCGGCTGGATATTGCCCGGCAGACTGGTGCCACACAAACCGGCAATCCGGATGAGGAAGATGTTGCTAAGAAGTTCAATGAGGCAGAACCCTCTCAACTGGATGTGGTTTTCGAATGCT
This sequence comes from Bacteroidota bacterium, assembly GCA_051746885.1. Taxonomy (GTDB): domain Bacteria; phylum Bacteroidota; class Bacteroidia; order Bacteroidales; family UBA12077; genus JAGXLC01. Next base: position 5,555 of record JBNJFN010000221.1, read on the forward strand.
GCGGAGAGCAGGATGCTTTGGACAATGCCGTTGACCTGGTGAAACCCGGCGGAAAGATCATGATCGTCGGTATACCGGCCATTGACAGATGGTCGTTTGACAACAACAAGGGAAGGCGGAAGGAAATCACCTTCATCAACGTGCGCAGGCAAAATGGTACCGTTCAGGAGACCCTTGACCTGATGGCAGCCGGTAAGATTCAGGCCGGATC
>JBNJFN010000222.1:0-5765 GCA_051746885.1 Bacteroidota bacterium
TTTTTATAATCGGCCCAAAGAAAGGATTATCAAAAATATCGAATTTAAATTGCATCAAAACTTTGTTAAAAAAACAAAATTTTTAGAAGTGATAGCATATTGGAATTATTGTTGATATTTCTTTAAAAATTAATAACCGAATGGGAAAACAACCGGACATCAAAGCATTTATCATTCGTCGCGATACCCATTGTGGTGTTTGCGGTGAGGAGATTGGAAAAGGCTCGATGATTACATTTGACAGGGAAAAGACAATCGCTGAACATGCCTGCCGTAAATACAGCTGACGTGTTGGAAGAAGCCAGGCTGCCAAAGAATTTTACGAAGAGGCAATAAAGCTGGCTGTTATTGCAAATATTCGGCATACCGAAACCAATTGACCGTTTAATGACCATTAATTATAAGCAATGACCATTTAAATTTCCTGCCAACCGCCAACTTAACGATGAATGACCACCGAATGACCATCAATGACAATAAATAGCCCTTGCCTCCCCAAACTTTCAAACTCTTTTCAAATCCACCTGTCGGCGGACAGGCATTCAAACTCCTGTCAAACTCCTCAAACTCCTGTCAAACAATCAAACCTTTGTCAAACTAATGAATGCCCATCATATTTTCCTACCCTATTCAGCCGCCCTAAAAGCCTATATTCAACTGAAATATATTGCTCTCAGACATATTCATCCAGTGTTTGGTTCTTAAGGTATTCCTTAAATTCTTCCGACATCTTGCTGGTGATGTTGTTCATGATACATTTGTCGAAGGGGCATACGGGTTTATTCATGGGGCAGGTATTGCTCTCGATGGCGCCTTCAATGGTTTCATAAATTTCGAGGAAATTGACTTCTTCAGGTTTTTTCTTCAGCTCAAATCCTCCGCGGGGGCCTCGATGCGATGTAAGATAACCTGATTTTACCAGTCTTTGCATTACCTTGGCTACGTGATGTTTGGATGTGTTGGTAAGCTCTGCGATCCTGGCTACGTTCATTCCCTTTTCTTCCCTTGCAACCAGTATCATTCCATGCAGTGCGATGGAAGCTGCTTCGGATAATGAAACCACTTTGGACATGCGTATAAAGTATTTTGGTAATTTAAGTATTTCAATACGCAAATATATAGAAAATTTTGGGAATGGGGTTAATGAATGAACATTGTTTTAATGATCTTATTTGGGCATAGGTTTTGGTTGCCACGAATTCACGAATAAAAACAAATATTTTTTATTCTTTTGGTACACACTCGTTTTGCCGGTAAATGACTTGAATTCTGTAATATTTATTTTTATTGATCAAGATAGAATTAAGGAATAATCCTATTGGACTGTGATTTCCTTTTGAAGGGATATCTTTCCCAACCATATCCTTCCCTGGCCCTGTTTCAATTCTTCTTTATCCACCCATTTCAGGCCCGGAAAGGAAAATCGGGCCATATACATTCCCGGGGGAACAGCTTCAAAGCGGTCGTAGGTAATGGTCAGGGTTTTGGTTTCCCCGCTTTTGATCAGCGACAGCCACTCTTTTTTCCAGCTTTTATAGGATTCTGGACTTTCTACTTTCATCTTATGTGAGTAAGAGGTATGGGTGGCTTCATCACTGATATAAAGGCCATTGGTGAAGTAATGGAACAGTCCGATGCCCATCTTATCCGGGTCCAGGTAATAGTAGTTGAAAGAATCCTCGTTGGTCAGGGCAAATTCGAGCTTAACCTGGTTTTGGTTCATGTAGGTTACCGAACGAATCTCGCCTTTCAATCCTTCATGGTACTGGTTGAAACGTTTTAAAGCGGCAGCTATTCTCGGGTCGCCCCTTGGATCGGGAGTGGGGTTCCCCAGCGTATCCACTATATTGATAAACCCGATGGGCACAACATAATCGCTATAGAAGCTGGGATCGCAGTGTATTACCGGCCCTTTCGGCATGTAAGAATAGTACCCGGGAAAAGTCTGCCCGGTGTATATCTTTTCGCCATCGGCATATACCGTAAATTCATCCATATCATGGAGCTCCTCTTCCTCAAAATAAGAGAAGTCGTGCTTCAGATAGATCAGGTGTGTGGAGAAGTCATAGTAATCAATATCCGTGGGGGTTATTACGGTACGGCCATTCATCTCCATTCGGAAACCTGCAAAAGGGGGTGGAACTTGTATTTCGTTGTTTTCACAGGAGCTTGTCAGAAGGGCAGGCAGTATCAAACCGGTAATGATGCGATTCATTTTTCGAAGCCTTTATGTTTTATAGATGAATTTATAATCCATTTGGTTGCCACGGAATTATTTTAAAAAAAGGGCCGGGGCTGCGCTGTTGCCCCGGCCCCCCTGATCAAGGAAAAGGCCAGATGAAGCCTGCAAACGACCCAGGATTTATTCTGTATTTTCTTCAGAAAGTTCTTCGTCTTCAGGTTCTCCTTTATAATATTTAAAAGTAGCGCCGTATGAACGCATGATGCGCCGCTGGCTGGGCTCGTCCATCTTTCTGAGGGAATGACGGAGGTCTGCCATAATATCGTCGATCAGCTCGATGGCCCGTGGGCGAAGTCCTTCAACTTCTGCCTGTGCCTCATCGTATATGCGGTCAGCAAGGGGGATATCACCTCTTTCAGCCAGGGCTTTCTCCCTTGCTTCTTTCAGTTCCTCCACATCCGGATTTTGCATGGGCAGATAACCTGCTGCCACTGCTTTGGCATCGCCGTCAATGATCTTGTCTGCCAGCACAAACCATTGCTCGATATTGGTAGGCCGTGGAGTAATTCCACTCAGGGGCAGCTCATAATACGTCAATACACCGGCCGGTTCGTTTAGGCGGTTTACCCTTCTTCTTATTACTTCCCAGAGATCGCGTATAACGGTTTTCATATGCTCCAATGCTTTTGAGCCTTCCTGAATTTCTACTGTCCGTTTGCTGAGCGAATCGTTGATATTTTTGATAGCCGTTTCAAAAACCGGAATAAACTCCGTTACCTCGTTCATGGTTTCTTCGGTAAGGTATGATTTACCGGCCGCTCTATCGCTGGCCGCTGTTACTAAAGCACGCTGTAGAAATCCCAGGCGTGAATCGTCGCTGGTGGGTTCTGTGAATATTGCCATGATTTTTGGTATTAATGTGTTTATCGATGAAGGGAAATATGCTGGAAATGTACGAATTATTTTCATCAAATGCCATCATAAAATGACGATTGTTGATAAATTGTTAATAACTTTCATGTATCATTTAAAATTTCCGCGATAAGATAACAGCTTACGAAAGCCATGTTATCTATCAGGATAAAACCTTTTTTAGCCTGTCTCTACAAGGGTTATGAAGGTAAAAAAGTTATGCATCAGCGGAAAGATAAGATTTTCATGTTTAAGTAAGTTCTTTGTTGGCTGGGGCAGGAGTTTTTTATTGTGGTTAATCCTTTATTTCTGCATGCAAATAAGGTTTATGATGTCGGGTAAGCTATAGTTCTGCAGAATTGTTTGATTCATCACGTGGGGTAAGGCATAGTTCTGTAGAATTCATTGATTCCTGACGTCAGGTAAGCCATAGTTCTATGGAATTGTATGGCCATCAGTGTGGTAAAAACCTATCGCCCGCTCTACGAGGTGCCCAAACCGCCGGGGTATGGCTGTTTCTATCGCTATCTGCCCCCTGAACGGGGCAAGAGGCCAGGGAATTCAGAGCGTATAAGTAAGGGCAAAGAAATTTAGGGGGAATATACCTATCGATTGATTTCATTCACCTATAGTAGAACGATTATTACAAACCTCTTTGGGGCGTACGCTCCCCTTACATCCCCTCCCTTGAAAAAAAGGAGGGGAGCCGGTCTTTTGAAATCTTCAAGTGACTACCCGTAGCTTAAAATCTCTGCCCGTAAGTAACTGGTTAATATTCCAGGGTAAATAAATAACAGCTCCGCTAAAAAACGAAACCTGAACCTTTAAGCCCGCCCTCTTAGAGGGCCAATAGCGATAGAAAAGATGGGCCTCCTGCACACCCGCGCCTCGTCAGAGCGCGCGATAACAATTGAATAATCTGTTTCCTTTTACATTTTCTGAAATTTATGATGAGTTAATTTGTGTTGAGTATAATAACCTTAGAATATTTTTGTAATATAATAACTCCATATGTCGTTTATTAATCAAAATCCTGGGACAAAATGACCAACGTTAATTTTATAAGAAAAAAAATGGCTCTGTCCGTGTAGATGTGGTTATCTATAAAGAAGATGATCAATATATAGCCTATGCTCCTGCTCTTGATATTTCCGGCTACGGAGATTCCACTGATGATGCAAAAAAGGCCTCATAAAAATGCTGATTTTGAATCACCGAATATTGAAGAAATTAAAAAGAATAGCCTGCGCTTATTGAATATTGATCAGGCCAACCTCGTTGAAACTTTCAAGGAAGATACTGCCATAGCCGTTTGACTAAATGACTTTTCAGAGATTATATCCGGTAAAATTGAACGATTTTCGACGATTTCTCAGAAAAATCGGATGTAATTATATTCGTACTAAAGGCGGACATGTAATATGGTCAAGGGAGGATTTATTGCGACCCATAACTTTCCAACCCATAAAAAGGAAGTACCTAAGGCAATGTATCCAAAAAAATTTAAATACTTTGGGTATGTCACGGCAGGAGTTTTTTAAGCAAATGGATGAGTTATGAAAAAGAAAATCCGTTGCACCTTATTGAGACACAACGGATGAGTTAACCTTGAAGTGGAGACTATGGGACTCGAACCCATGACCTCCACGCTGCCAGCGTGGCGCTCTAGCCAACTGAGCTAAGTCCCCCTTTATTTTTCAAATGCAAAACTAATATTTTTATTATTGATGGAAAAACTTTTTATAAAAATAACCTGTTTTTAAACGTTATCAAATGGGTAGCTTCCTTTTTGATTACATCTATGTCATTATAATATTTATATTTGTGCATTCGTTACTGACTTGCCTAATTTCATGATTATGGATGTTTTTGAAACAATACAAAGCCTTCAGAATAAAATATCGGAATTGAAACAGGAAGGATACGGCATTGGCTTTGTGCCTACAATGGGAGCATTACACCGGGGACATCTTTCGTTGGTTGACTATTGTACCCGGGATAACGAGGTTACTGTAGTGAGTATTTTTGTTAATCCTACCCAGTTCAATCAGAGGGAGGATTTTGAGCAGTACCCCCGTGATTTGGAGGGAGACATAAAACAACTCGAAGATGCCGGAGCCAATATTATTTTCATACCGACAGAGGAAGAGATGTATCCCGGGCCGGACCAACGTGTGTTTGATTTCGGGCGACTTGATAAGGTAATGGAAGGCAGGCACCGTCCCGGTCATTTTAATGGGGTGGCCCAGGTTGTAAGCAGATTATTTGACATTGTTAAACCCCACAGGGCTTATTTTGGTGAGAAGGATTTTCAGCAACTTGCCATTATACGGGATTTGGTCTCCCAACTTAATATGGATATTGAGATCATATCCTGTCCGATCGTCAGAGAAACCGACGGACTGGCCAAGAGTTCCAGGAATGCCCGCCTGACTGAAGAACAGCGCAAACATGCACCGAAAATTGCAGGAGCTATTCACAAAGCCCGGAACCTGACCAGCGATTATTCGGTGGATCAGCTGAAACAAAAGATAATTGCGGAATTAAACAATGATCCCTTTATTGATGTTGAGTATTTTGAGGTTGTAGACGAAAAAAATCTTCAACCCATTGAAAGGTGGGATGATGCTTATTACAAGCGTGCCTGCATAGCGGCTTGGGTAGGAAAGGT
>JBNJFN010000223.1:0-5750 GCA_051746885.1 Bacteroidota bacterium
ATAGCTACAATCGTTTGGGTCATTAATTTTTGTAATTTTGAATTTGTTTGCTATTTGAAACTTGTTATTTGGAATTTATTCTGCTTGTCATGCAACTTTGTTCTTTCCAAGCTTATCTTCCCTATTCCAGGCTTTCCACCCATCCATAAGGATCTTCTTCCTCCCCATACTGAATGGCCAGCAGTTTCTTGTATAATTTGGTAGAGATGGGCCCCGGTTTACCGTCTTTCGAGTAGGTATAGGTATGTCCTTCATTCAGATCCCTGATCTCTCCAATAGGTGCAATGATAGCCGCCGTTCCGCAGGCACCAACCTCGTCAAAAGAATCAAGCTCTTCCACCGGCACAGGCCTTCTTTCCACTTTCAATCCCAGATCGGGGGCCATTTCCATGATACTCTTATTGGTTATGGAAGGCAATATGGAATTGGAATCGGGAGTTATATATGTGTTATTCTTGATACCGAAAAAATTGGCAGCTCCTATCTCATCAATATATTTCTTTTCTTTGGCGTCCAGGTAAAGCGGCTGGGTATATCCTTCACTCTTTGCTCTGTTAATACCCGGCAGACTTGCAGCATAATTTCCTCCTACCTTATACATGCCTGTACCTAAAGGTGAAGTACGGTCCGAATCCCTGACTATTGCAATTTTAATGGGATTGAATCCTTCCTTAAAATAGGGTCCCACAGGGGTTACAAATACTACAAAAAGGTACTCCTCTGCAGGTTTCACACCAATCTCAGCCCCGCTACCAAGCAGCAATGGACGGATATACAATGCCGCTCCCGTACCGTAAGGGGGCAACCATTGTTCATTTAGTTTAACAGCCTTGAATATGGCATCCCGAAAGATCTTCTTAGGCACTGGTTCCATAAGTATACCACGGGCAGATCTTTTCATACGTTTGAAATTTTCTTCCCATCGAAAGATCCTGATATCTCCGTGCTTTCCCCTATATGCCTTCATACCTTCAAAGGCCTCCTGTCCATAATGCAAAGCAGTGGCTGCCATATGGATATTCAGATATTCAGAAGAAGAAACTTCCAACTCTCCCCATTCTCCTTCACTGAAATAGCAACGGATGTTATAGTCCGTTTTATAATAGTCAAATGGTAAATTTTTCCAGTCAATATTGCTCATAACTTATGTGGTTTTATTTCATAAAGGGTAAACTTAAAAATAATTATTCAAATAGAATATGTGAAAAATCATCTTCCTCAATAAGAATCAATGTTATCCCGAACCATCAACACCCTGTTATAAGGGAACTTGGAAGGCAAGGGGTATCACAAGGCCAAAGATCAATCAAAATCAAGATCAAAATCCTGTCTCAATTTGCGTAGGTTTTTATTCTTCTTTTCCAGATAGCTGTATTTTTCTTCATCCGTATACAGTTTTCCGCTGTTGTTTTTTTTATCCTCCTGTATCAATTCTGCCTGAATCCGTATGTTATCATTATCCAATTGTTTCTTAAGATTATATAGCAACTCATTATAGATTCGCTCTAACTGGGCTTTTTGCAGCTCATTCTCCAGATAAAACTTTACTTTTAGATCCTCATCCAAGATGGGTTTCCTGGATAGCAGCATATTATATATTCTGGGTTTCTTCTTGTATCCTTCGGCAAATTCCTGCCAGACTTTCTCCAGTTCAGTCTGGTTTAATCCCTCCCCTTCCCTTAATTCTTCATCTGCCGGTTGCGGTGAGGGAGCTTCTGCTTTCTCTTCCCGGCTGGATTCTTCATAAGTGTTATAATTGCTTTTCTTCTTTTTCAGGGCGTTGTTAATGGAAAAAGATTCCGGTTGCTTGCTCTGATTGGAATCACTGGAAGGCTGCTTTTCCCCGGCACTTTTATTCAGATTCTGTTTGATTTTGTCACTTTTATTGCCTGCAGAAGACTCCTTTTTTTCTACTTTTCCACTTGATTCCGGTTCATCAGGTGCTTTTTTTTTTGTGCTTTCGATATTGCACAAATCTATCATTGCCAGCTCAATGTGAAGACGCTGATTCATGCTGGTACGATAGCTCACATCATATTGGTTTACCACATTCAAAGCCCGGATAAGGAAATCCACACTTGTTTGGGAAGACTGAACCTTATATTTCTCCTTGATTCCTGCCCCAACCTCCAAAAGCTCAAGTGTTTTTTCGTCTTTGGTAACCAAAAGATCGCGGAAATGCTTGCTTAATCCATTGATAAACTGGTGGGCATCAAATCCTTTTTCAAGAATCTCATTAAAAATCAACAGGGCTTCCGGGTGATTGCCCTCCATAAAAGCATCTGTCAAACGAAAATAGTAATCAAAATCCAAAACGTTCAGGTTTTCAATTACCTTCGAATAGGTAATGTGGTCGTCGGAAAAACTAACTACCTGATCATATATGGACAGTGCATCGCGCATAGCGCCATCGGCCTTCTGGGCGATTATAGTAAGCGCATCCCTTTCATACTGAACTTGTTCTTTCTGAGAAATGTCCTCAAGAAACTGAACCATCTCCTCCACCTTGATCCGGTTAAAATCAAAGATCTGGCAACGACTCAGAATGGTAGGGATAATCTTGTGTTTTTCAGTGGTTGCCAGTATAAAAATGGCATGTGGCGGGGGTTCTTCGAGAGTTTTCAGAAAAGCATTGAAAGCCGAGGCTGAAAGCATGTGCACCTCATCAATGATATAAATGCTGTATTTGCCAATTTGCGGGGGTATTCTCACCTGATCTATGAGTGAACGAATGTTATCCACTGTATTGTTAGAAGCTGCGTCAAGCTCATGGATATTGGTAGAACGGTGATGATTGAAGGCTTTACAGGATTCACATTCATCACAAGGCTGAAGATCTTCTCCCAGATTCTGGCAATTGATGGTCTTGGCAAAAATTCTGGCAATGGTGGTTTTTCCCACTCCCCTCGGACCGCAGAACAAATAGGCCTGAGCCACATGATTGTTGCGGATGGCATTCTTTAAGGTGGTAGTAATGGATGACTGCCCTACTACCGTATCAAATGTTGTTGGTCTGTATCTTCTCGCTGAAACAACAAAATTCTGCATTTTAATAATCTGCTTTTTCCAATATTCTCACAAAGGTATAATTTAACGGCAATTTTTCAATACAATCCTCCGGTATTGATGTCCTTTTTTTTTGAATTTTCCTTCTAAGGTTTCATTGAGAAATGAATACATACAAACGAACCGGAGCATTTTTGAATACCCCTGTTCTTATTGATAAAACCTATTCCCTGACCTCCCCTCATTCCACTGAAATATCTCTTCCCCCGGCATTCGCCCTGTTGCTTAACAAAAGTGCAATCAATCCAAGAAGGCTAACCATCACACCGGTAGCACCTCCCTTATTTTCCGTGGTAAATAACTCTCCATAATCAATGGAATAGCCCAGGTGCAAAATGATCAGAGCGATCAATACAATTGAAAGAAGTAAGCTGAATCGATTCATAGTTAATGGATTTTATGAATTACATTTATAAATTACAAATAATCTCAAAATCTCAAATTACAATGATCAAAACATCCGTAGTTGCTATCTATGTTTTGAATTTGGTTTTTTGGTAATTGGAATTTATTTGTTATTTGGGATTTGAGATTTGCCTGCCTGACTGCTGGCAGGGTGCTTTATACATTTTCCTTAAAATTCCTTTTTAGCCCCAGTTTTTAAAACCCCAAAATAAGAATTTATGCGGTAAAAGTCAACCTGGCAATTTATTTTATTTATTCCTCTCTTCACCAGTCTAAAAATGAATTTAGGCATCCCTGGGATCGGGTTTTATGGGTAGCTTTGCCATCTTCTCCACCTCTATGCCTGGAAATCCAAACTCCTCCACGATCTTCCCCAGCAGCAAATACACTCCATATCCTCTGAAAGGATAGGCTTTAAGCGAACCGGGGAAATGCACCGTATCAAAAAATTCGCCATGCGCATCAATGAACGCGGCGAAATTCATGATATCCCCTTTCACGGTTTTTACATATTTGATGGTGACCAACTGCCCGACCAGCCGTTTCTTCTGACCTACATGCTTCATAAGATCGCGGGCAAAAATCTCTCCTCTGAAGTCAATCTTCAGCATATCAAACCGGCTCATTGTTACCGGAAAGCCCAGCAGTTCAATCTCATCGTAGGCATCTTCAAGAGCGCTTTGTTCAAACTCCGGGAGTTCATAGTTCCGGGTCTGGGTAGGGAACAATTCCCTCGAGCGGGCACCGGTCTTCTTTTTGCCGGTGAGCATATGCACCCGCCACAGCAATTCGGGTTTGGTAATTCCCGTGAACCTCAGTGCACCCATTCTTACCAGGAGGATAACCTGTTCCCTGTGAATGCCGGTGCGGAATATAAAATCGTCCAGATCTTTAAATGCTCCCCTTTCTTCCCTTTCCTGTATGATACGTTTTGCGGTGCCGGTTTCCATGTCCTTGACATGAACGAATCCCAGGTAAATGTCATCGCCGATGATTCGCGTCAGATAAAGGCTGTAGTTGACAGAAGGCAGATGGATTTTTGCACCATAGCGTTGTGCCTCATTGATATAAACCCAGGTATGATAGAAGCCCCCGAAATTATTAATTACAGCGGTTAGAAATTCCCGCGGATAGTAGGCCTTCAGATAAAGGCTCTGGAAACTTTCCACGGCATAAGAGGCAGAGTGGGCCTTGGAAAAAGAATACCCTGCAAACGACTCGATCTGTCTCCACACCTCTTTTATGATTTTTTCAGGATATCCACGTTCCCTGCAGTTGCTGAAAAATTTCTCCTCTATCTTTTGGAACTCTTTTTTGGAACGAAACTTACCGCTCATGGCCCGGCGCAGGATATCGGCATCGGCCAGGTCGAGGCCGGCAAAATGGTGGCACACCTTCAGCACATCTTCCTGATACACCATCACACCGTAAGTCTCCTTCAACTGTTCCTCCATCACCGGATGGATGTAGTTAAAACCATCGGGGTTATGAAAACGGTGAATATATTCCTTCATCATTCCCGATTTGGCAACACCGGGGCGTATGATGGAAGAAGCTGCCACCAGGGTAAGGTAGTTATCGCACCGCAGCTTCTTCAGCAACCCCCTCATGGCCGGACTTTCAATATAAAAACAGCCGGTAGTCTCTCCGGAGCGCAGTAGCTCCCTGGCCTTCGGATCGTTCTTCACGGCATCCACATTGTGGATGTCAATCTCTACGCCCTGGTTCGCCCGTACGATCTCCACCCCGTCGCGAATATGACCTATACCGCGCTGGCTGAGGATGTCCAGCTTCTCAAAGCCAATGTCTTCGGCCGAATACATATCCCACTGGGTGGTCGGGTAGCCTTTGGGAGGCATATCAAGGGCCGTGTAGCAGGTAACCGGCTTCTCAGAGATCAGAACTCCTCCGGCATGAATACTCCGTAAATTGGGAAATTCCGTTAGCTTTTCAGCAAGCTGAAAAATCTTATTCACTGTGGCATCCTGGTTGATGTGCCGCCCGGGCTGCTCTACAATGGAGTCGATCTCCCCCTTGGGCAGGCCATAAACCTTACCCAGTTCACGTATAATAGAACGCCCGCGAAATGTGGAAATGGTGCCCAACAAAGCGGTATGTTCTTCCGGATAGGTCTGAAAAATATAATCGAGCACCTCATCCCGCTCCTTCCAGGAATAGTCGATGTCAAAATCGGGCGGGCTGGTCCGTTTGGGATTAATGAAGCGCTCGAAATAGAGATTCAGCTCGATGGGGTCCACATCGGTGATGTGCAGGCAATA
>JBNJFN010000224.1:0-5723 GCA_051746885.1 Bacteroidota bacterium
GTTTCCCTTTGATTGGTAATTCCGATGCCGGCAAGGTTTTTACCGTTGATCCCGATTCTGGAAATGGCCTCAGCCACTACGGCAACCTGAGATGACCAAATTTCTCCTGCATCATGTTCCACCCATCCCGGCCGGGGATAATACTGTTTAAACTCTTTTTGTGCCACCGACGCAATTGCTCCGTTATGATCAAAAACAATTGCTCTGGAACTTGTAGTTCCCTGATCTAAAGAAAGAATATATTTTTCCGGCATAATTTTAAAATTTCATAATTAAACATTATTTGGAAGGCGTTAATATAGCAATAATAGGATAAAAAATTCATTCCTCTTTTATATTTTTTGTTTCTTACTTCATTAAAACAAAATTTCTATAGAAGTTAAGGATCCGGTTTAAAAAGCTAACTTTTATGCACAAGGGTTAAATTTGATTTTCAGCGTCAGAAATTAATATATAGTTTTTCGACCGGACTCACATTTTCATATTAAAATTTATACTATCTTTATAACCTGTTTTGTATTACAATATACTGAGAAGCAAAAATCTTTCTATGGTAATCATCAGTCAATATGAATATAGCCATACAACATAAATTATTCATCTTTAAATGTATTCAAACTTTTCCGAAATTTGCAATAAAGCACTTTCAATTTGAGTTTAAATGAAAGGGTTATATTCAATATTTTGAAGTGAATACTCAAACTAAAAGAACAGGGAATAATTACACAATCAAACCAGATAACTATGAACATTTACATTGGAAACCTCAATTTTACTGTGGATGAAGACAAATTAAGAAAGACCTTTGAGAAATATGGGGAAGTCTCCTCAGTGAGAATTATCAAAGATAAAGAAACCGGCGAAAGTAAGGGTTATGGCTTTATTGAAATGAAAAATGACGATGAGGGGAAAAGGGCCATACAAGGAATGAACAGTCAGGAAATTGACGGCAGGCATGTAAAGGTAAACATTGCCAAACCCAGGAAGCGTAATTTCGGTAGATCATAAATTCATGATGTCATATGTAAGAAAATGAAACAATTAATCATATCCAAGCAGGTCACCGATCGAACCATTGATTCGATTGATAAGTATTTTCAGGATATCTGCAAATACGACCTTTTATCTCCTCAGGAAGAGGTGGAACTGACCCGAAGAATTAAGAGTGGGGATGACCAGGCTTTAGAAAAGTTAACACTTGCCAATCTGAGATTTGTGGTGTCCGTGGCCAAACAATATCAATACAGGGGATTGAGTCTTCCCGACCTGATTAATGAAGGCAACCTTGGATTGATCCGGGCAGCAAAGAGATTTGATGAAACCAGGGGGTTCAAATTCATATCCTATGCGGTTTGGTGGATCAGGCAGGCCATCATTCAGGCCCTGGGGGAACAATCCCGGATGATCCGTCTGCCATTGAACAGAATTGCCGATGTAAACAAGGTCAATCAAGCCATATCCTCCCTGGAGCAAAAATACGAAAGAGAACCCACCGACGAGGAGATCGCCAAACAAACCAAACTACATGAAGAGCTGGTATCTTCCACCCTTAAGATAAAAACACGGCATCATTCTCTGGATGCCCCTATTCCTGGATCAGAAACAGACGAAAACTTCCTGCTCGACACGCTCTCTCACGACGATATGCCAACACCAGATCAAAATCTATTGTACGAATCACTGAAAAAAGAGATCAATACAGCCTTACAAATTCTTTCAACAAAAGAAGCCATGGTTATTGAAAGATTCTTCGGATTGAACAGAAAACGGACCGCTTCGCTCGGCGAAATAGCTCATTCTCTGCAATTATCCAAGGAAAGGGTGCGGCAAATCAAAAACAGTGCGCTTCGTAAATTGAAAAAATCCCCCAACAACCATCTGTTAAAAAAGTTTGTGTGAAAATTTCTTATTTAAAATAAGCCCCAAAACTGATCTCAGAATTTACCTTAATTAAAGAGGACAAAGAAATGGCTTATTTATAATCAGATTTGCTAAACATATCTACTCCGGGGTTGTTCTTACAATAGACTGTAAAACAAATAAAGATCGGAGAAGATTATGGCAACTCAAGAAAAAAAGAAAAAGCAGAATGTGAAGGTAAAAAGTTCTAACTTTTACCAGAAACAATATCAAAATGATTTTGTAAATAAGTGGGATGAGTTAATCAATTGGGAAGGCCGAACCGAAGGAGAAGGTGAGTTTTTTGTCAGAGAGCTGGAAAAAAGAGGTGCAAAAAAAATCCTGGACGCGGCCACAGGTACGGGTTATCATTCCGTACGGCTGCTAAAAGCCGGTTTTGAGGTACACAGTGCCGACGGCATGGACAACATGCTGGAGCGTGCCTTCCACAATGCAAGGGAGCATGGTTTGTTACTGAGAACCATTTCTGCAGACTGGCGCAATCTTACCGAACATGTACACGAATCATACGATGCAGTGATTTGCCTTGGAAATTCATTTACCCATCTCTTTGATGAAAAGGACAGAAGAAAGACCCTGGCTGAATTTTACGCCGTACTTAAACCTAAAGGGATACTGATCCTGGATCAACGGAATTATGATGGCATTTTGGATGAAGGTTTCCACAACAAACATTCATATTATTATGTAGGTGATAAGGTCAAAGCAGCACCTGAATCCATTGATGATGACCTGGTGCGATTCAAATACGAATTCAAAGACGGAAGCGTCCACCACCTGAACCTTTTCCCGCTGCGTAAGGAATATACGCGTTCATTAATGATTGATGCGGGATTTCAACAAATTAAAACATATGGTGATTTCCAGGAAACATACCAAAGAAATGACCCCGACTTTTTCATACATGTAGCGGAAAAATAATACCCGGCTTGTGCTTTTTAAATAGCCGACCCTCTGCAATCCAAGGGGTCATACCGTTAAAAAATCAATATTCATTTTAAAAAACAATTAAAGAAAGGAAGTTATACCTATGCATACACACATTTTAGGTTATCCAAGAATAGGACCAAACAGAGAAACTAAAAAAGTATTGGAAAAATACTGGTCGGGGAAGCAGTCATTGGAAGACGTTCTCCATACCGGCAGAGAGCAACGGGAATATAACCGGCAGGTACAAAAAGAAGCAGGATTGGACCTGGTACCTGTGAATGATTTTTCATTTTATGATCATATACTGGATATGGCAATGACCGTGGGAGCCATTCCAAAACGGTTCCAGGTACTTGACCACCTGGACAAGAATGATCTGTATTTTGCTATGGCAAGGGGTTATCAAAAAGAAGGTCATGACCTTATTCCAATGGAGATGACCAAGTGGTTCGATACCAACTATCATTACATTGTGCCTGAATTTACCCGTGATCAAAAGTTTGAATATTATTCCGACAAGATTATCAACGAATTCAATGAAGCCAAAGCCTCGGGGGTGAATCCCAAACCGGTAATCATCGGACCGGTATCTTTCCTGCTTTTAGGAAAAGAAAAAGAGGAAGGATTCCACCGGCTTGATCTGATTGAATCACTCTTACCGGTTTACCATGAAATTCTGACCAAATTGAAAGATGCAGGAGCGGAATGGGTACAATTTGACGAGCCTTACCTGGCTATGGATATATCAGGTAAACAGAAAGAGATCTTCAAAATTGCTTATTCCAGGATTCGCAAAGCGTTTCCCTCATTAAAGCTATTGCTGGCAAATTACTTTGAGGGCTTGCATGAAAATATGGATGTAGCCGTTGAGTTACCGGTAGACGCTTTACACCTTGACCTGGTGGAAGACCCGGGGCAACTGAAAGAAGTTATGAAGAAAGCGCCTGAAACATTAACCCTTTCATTAGGTGTTGTGGACGGGCGTAACATATGGAAAAACGATTTTGACCATTCCCTGGATCTCATCCGAACAGCGGGACAAGAACTGGGTTATGGCAGGATCATGGTCTCTACTTCTTCCTCACTGCTACATGTCCCCTACGATCTGGATCTTGAGGATGATGAAAAGAACCTGCCTCCAACAATCAAAAACTGGATGGCATTTGCCAAACAGAAACTTCATGAGGTAGTTACACTAAGGGAGTTAGTGGATCCTGAAGTTCACTCCAAATCAGAAGTTAAACTTTTAGAAAACAGACGGACTGTAGAAGACCGAAAAAACTCTTCCTTAATTCACAAGGACTCGGTAAGAAAAAGGCTTGATTCGCTGACCTCTGATATGTTTAAAAGGAACAGTGAATTTGCCAAACGGCAGGAAGCACAATCTACCGAACTGGATCTTCCTGAGTTTCCCACAACGACTATTGGTTCATTTCCTCAGACCAAAGATGTGCGGCAGTTAAGGCGACGTTACAAAAAGAATGCGATCAGCCGGGATGAGTACGAGAACCAACTGAAAGACAAGATCAGGGAGGCCGTTAGGAAACAGGAGGAAGCCGGTCTTGACGTGCTTGTTCACGGTGAATTCGAACGTAATGACATGGTGGAATATTTCGGTGAACAGCTTGAAGGCTTTGTTTTTACCAAAAACGGATGGGTACAAAGCTACGGAACCAGGGGCGTAAAACCTCCTGTCATCTTCGGTGATGTGGAAAGAAACGAACCCATGACCGTAAAATGGTCATCCTTCGCCCAATCGTTAACAGACAAACCGGTAAAAGGAATGCTTACCGGCCCGGTTACCATCCTGCAATGGTCTTTTGCAAGAGATGATCAATCGAGAAAAGAAACGGCCAACCAACTGGCCCTGGCTATCCGGGACGAAGTGGTTGACCTTGAAAAAGCCGGTATCAAGCTGATACAGATTGACGAGCCGGCTTTCCGCGAAGGATTGCCTCTGAGAAAGAAAGACTGGCAAGAATATCTTAAGTGGGCTGTTGATGCGTTCAGACTGGCATCATCGGGTGTTCAGAATGACACACAAATCCATACCCACATGTGCTATTCCGAATTTAACGACATCATTGAGCATATTGCCAATCTTGATGCGGATGTGATCACCATTGAAACGTCAAGATCCCAGATGGAACTTCTGGAAGCATTCGGAGAGTTTGAGTATCCCAATGAGATTGGACCGGGAGTTTATGACATCCATTCTCCGAGAATTCCTCCCGCCGAGGAGATGGAATCGCTCATGAGGAAAGCTGCAAACGTAATCCCCAAAAAACAGCTTTGGGTAAATCCCGACTGCGGACTTAAAACCCGCAAATGGGAAGAAACATGGCCAGCGCTGGAAAACATGGTAAAAGCAGCCAAAAGCCTCAGAAAGAAAAAGAAAGAAGCTGTAGAATAGACAAATAGTGACAGGTTAATTCCACAACCAATTCTCCTTTCATGTTTTCTGCTGATAAAAGCCCCGTCAGGTAAAAAACCCTGGCGGGGTTTTTTTGTATTAAAATGACTGGTGTAATCACCTCGGATTTCATTTAGTAGAGTCTCAGGTATCAGAAAGATTGGCATAGCTCATTTACAATTGGAACTTTCCGGTAATAATAATAGGAAGAACCTTATTGTTTCTAAAATATCTGGCAGATACATAATAAATCATTCTGATATTTCGGAGTTAGCCTACCCTCCCTTACCTCCCTTGAAAAAGGAGGTGATCGGTCAGTGCCAGAGTCAATGGTTTTTACTTAATGGCCGGGTAAGCGATTAATAAATCAAGTTAATTACCAGGGTTATAACCACAAAATTCGAATGTTAATCTGAATTTCAAAACTTAGATTTTATCCTTCTATTCGTTTTCTTACATA
>JBNJFN010000225.1:0-5676 GCA_051746885.1 Bacteroidota bacterium
TGTGACAATGATGACAAATGAAGGTTGTTGACATACATCCAGGTTTTATTGGATGTACAAGTTAAACCGTTCAGTGGTATTATTAGGCAAATTGAAAAAGATTATTGGAGCCGGTAGCATTTTTTTCCGATAAGGGGTAGCATTTTAGGCCGATACTGAAAACTGCCTACTGCTGCCTACTGTTTACTGCCTACTGCCTACTGTTTACTGCCTACTGCTGCCTACTGTTTACTGCCTACTGCCTACTGTTTACTGATCTTACCGTTCCAAATACTGCTTGCGGTAATACTCCTCATATTCACCCGTCAAAACATGATTGAGCCATTCCTGATTCTGCAGATACCAGTCGACAGTTTTTTCCAGCCCCTCCTCAAAGCTTACCTCCTGCTTCCATCCCAGTTCGTCCTTGAGTTTTGAGCAATCGATGGCATACCGCATGTCATGTCCGGCACGATCCTTTACAAAAGTGATTAAGTTTTCCGATGTTCCGGGTTCTCGGCCAAGCTTCCGGTCCATGATCTCACACAATTTCCTGATCAGGTCAATGTTCTTCCACTCATTATCGCCGCCAATGTTGTAAGTTTCTCCCACTCTTCCGTGATGATAGATCAAATCAATGGCTTTGGCATGATCCTCTACATAAAGCCAATCCCTGATGTTCTCGCCCTTACCGTAAACAGGCAGTTCCCGGTTATTCCTGATGTTATTGATAAAAAGGGGTATCAGCTTCTCCGGAAATTGATTCGGACCGTAATTGTTCGAGCAGTTCGTTATGATCACCGGCAAACCGTAGGTATTATAATAAGCCCTTACCATATGATCAGAACTTGCCTTGGAAGCAGAGTAAGGACTCTTGGGATCGTAGGGGGTTTCCTCGGTGAAATATCCCTCCGCGCCCAATGATCCGTACACCTCATCGGTGGAAACATGATAAAAGAGCTTATCTTCATAATTATCCTGCCAATGGTTTTTGGCCAAATTCAGCAGATTCACGGTGCCCACCACATTGGTTTTGATGAATTCATTGGGATCGGTGATCGAGCGGTCAACATGCGATTCGGCAGCCAGATGAATGATGCCGTCAAATGCATAGTCGTCAAACAATTCATTTAAAAAAGAGGCATCGTAAATATCCCCTTTCACAAATTCATAATTGGAATAGTCCTCAACATCGGCAAGATTCTCCAGGTTCCCTGCATAAGTGAGCTTATCAAGGTTAACGATCTTGTAATCCGAATATCGTTTGACCAGCAGTCTGACAACATGGGAACCAATAAATCCGGCTCCGCCGGTAATTAGAATTGTTTTATTCATATCGTTGCTTTTATATTTCGATTACCCAATCTTTTCTATGATATTTTAATCTTCTAATTTTCACTCCTGTATATTTTTTCAAACTCCCATGCCGATTTCAGGGTTTCCTCAAGTGTTTTTTCCGCTTTCCATCCCAGTTCTCTGTTGGCGTAAGAAGTATCGGCGTATACTTTTTCCACATCCCCGGATCTGCGGCCAACAATTTTATAGTTCAGTTTCTGACCCGTTGCTTTTTCAAAGGCATTGATCACCTCCAGAACCGTATTACCCCGGCCGGTGCCCAGGTTAAAATATTCATAGCCTGCTTTATTCTTATTGTTTATTAGTCGGGCAATAGCTGCTACATGGGCTTTTGCCAGATCTACCACATTGATATAGTCCCTTATTGGGGTTCCGTCGGGTGTATTGTAATCATTTCCAAACACTTTAAGTTCCTCCCGGATTCCCATCGCCGTCTGAGTGATATAGGGTACCAGATTATTGGGTACACCCGTGGGGATCTCACCGATTTTTGCAGAAGGATGCGCCCCAATCGGATTGAAATATCTCAGGGAAATTCCTTTAATGGGATTCCCAGCCTCTATGGTATATTGGATCATTCGTTCATTGATCTGTTTGGTATTTCCGTAAGGAGAAAGTGGCTCCTTAACCGGGGCGGATTCATCCACAGGCAATTGATCGGGTTGTCCATATACCGTACAGGAAGAAGAAAAAACAATATTTGTTACTTCATGATCAATCATACACTCCAGTAAATTGATGGTAGATACCAAATTATTCCGGTAGTATTTCAGAGGCTTTTCAGTGGATTCGCCCACTGCCTTATAGGCTGCAAAATGGATTACCGAATCAATATCCCTGTTTCTGGTAAAGAACTCGGTGAGGGCTTTCCCGTCGCACAGATCCAATTGATAGAACTCAGGCTTTATACCCGTTATCTCTCTAATCCCCTCAAGTACACCTCTATCTGAATTGGAGAGGTTATCTATAATCACTACTTCATAATTTTCATTCAATAATTCCACAACCGTATGCGATCCTATATAACCCGTACCCCCGGTCACCAGTATTTTTTTGCCTTTTGAATCCATGATGTATGCATTTTTGTATTTTAGTGTTAGTTATGGGCAGGCTAAGGTATAATTTTTCAATCAATCTTCAGGTATTTTACAGGCAAATTCCAAATATACCCGATTTGAACTGAGGACAACTGTAAAATTTTGTCTATATTTGTTGAAAGCTCAAACAACAGGACCTTTTTGGATTTACATTCCATCATACAGGATATTTTAACCCGGAGAGAAGGGGTAGTGATCCCTGGTTTGGGGAGTCTTGTTTCCAGATACCGGTCCGCGAAGATCGATTCCGGTAAAAAAGTGATCCATCCACCAAAAAAGGAGATTCAGTTCAATCCGAATGTTACCACCGATAGTGATCAAATACTGGCGAACTACCTTGCTTCTATAGAGAACATTACTTTAAGCAAAGCACAATCATTAATACAGAATTTTGTTCAAAACATCCGGAATGGCTTGGCAGAGAGTGGAACGTTTACACTCAAAGGGATTGGTACATTAAAGAAAAAGGAAAGTAGAATAGAACTTGTTCCTGAAGAGGATCTTGCTTCAAACCTGGGTTTTGAAGAAATCACAATCGAGCCTTTTGAGGTTGAGAAACCACAGGAAACCCAGAAAAAAGTCACATATGCTCCACCCCCTCCTGCCAGGAGATCCCGGATAAAAACCATTGCCTGGATCACAGCTTCCACACTTCTACTAATCATCATAGCCGGAGGATATTATATTGGTTTTTTTGATTATCTGGCTTATAAAATTGAAAACCAAGAGATATTCGCAAGATTTTTTCAATCCGAGACTCAGGAGAAAACCCAGGAGGAGCCGGCAGAATTGACTGAAGATAGTACTGTGGATACCTCATCAGTGCCACGAGAGATCGAACAGGCAGTCAACAGAATGACCTCCAAAAAAAGGGCCCTGATGTACAAGGAACCGGAGGACAACAAAACCTATCACATCATTGCAGGAAGTTTTCGTGTCAAAAGCAATGCCAGGGAATATCAAAACCAGCTAACAAATAGAGGGTACTCAGCCGAGATACTTGAAAAGGACAGCCTGTTCCGGGTTTCAGTAAAATCGTTCGATAAAAAAGAAGATGCGCTGGTGAGACTTTACCGGATGCGCGACAGCGGAAAGCTTAAATCCATCTGGTTACATGCTGTTCCGAAAACAGATCGTTAATGGTGATCCCGTCTGCAAGATGAAACGTCTCCATCCCTAATGATTCGGCAGTGTCAATATTGGGTCTGGAATCATCAATAAAGAGAGTTTCTTCCGGAATTATTCCTCCGTCATTCAAAACATAATGATATATAGCAGGATCTGGTTTCCTCATGTATATTTCATGGGAAAAATAGGCCTTATCAAAAAGATCCTCCAAACCACGGACAGAATATTCC
The DNA here is from genome assembly GCA_051746885.1 of Bacteroidota bacterium. GTDB lineage: Bacteria > Bacteroidota > Bacteroidia > Bacteroidales > UBA12077 > JAGXLC01. The sequence goes on from JBNJFN010000225.1 coordinate 3,791, forward strand.
TCGCGAAGGATGCTGGTATACACATCCTTATGGAGCGAATTGGTATTGCTTAACAGAAAGGTTCTGAACCTGCCGGACTTCTTAAGATTGGCTATCAAATCAATACGTTCCTGCTGAAAACCCACTATGATCTCATTCCAGGCCGCAATAAAATCATTATTGGAGAAATCCACTTCATTTTCTTCCTTAAGCTTTTCAATGAATTTTGCTTCCGAAAGCAATCCTTTTTCAAAATCAATGAAAGTTTTTATTCGGTTAACCTTTTCGTCTGGGCTTTCAAGGTTAGTGATGCCCAATCGTTTCATGGCGGTTATTCCCTTTAATAAATCAATATCAAGGATCACTCCACCCAGGTCAAAAATGATATTGTTAATACGATCTATATTTTTCAACATACCCATTAGATTTTACAATGTAAAAATAATTCATTTTATTTGTTTAATATATTTTTTTTAGAGGTGATTTAAAAACAAGATAGATATGCGTGTTGACAATGTGAACTACCAGACAATATGGCTGAAGGACAAGGAGACGGTGCAGGTGATTGACCAGAGAAAACTCCCCTTTGAATTCCGGATTTTGGATCTGAAATCCACAGAGGATGTCCATAAAGCCATAAAAGAGATGGCAGTGAGAGGGGCTCCCCTGATCGGGGTCACCGCATCATACGGGCTGTATCTTACTCTGATCAATGCCACCCAACGGGATTGGAAAGAGCAAATGAAAAAGGCAGTGGAACGGCTCAAGTCGGCCCGGCCAACGGCCATTAATCTTGAGTTTGCTTTGAACCAGCACACAGAAAAGCTAGCCCACGTACAATCGCTGGAAAAAGCAAGAACCCTGGCCCGTAAAACAGCAAATGAACTATTGGCAAGTGAAAAGGAAAACTGCAGAAAAATCGGGGAGCATGGATTATCCCTGATAGAAGAGATTGCAAAGAAAAAAGACGGCGAACCGGTTAATATTCTAACGCACTGTAATGCAGGTTGGCTGGCTACTGTTGACTATGGTACTGCAACTGCCCCGATCTACCTGGCTCATGACAAAGGCATCAACCTGCATGTGTGGGTGGACGAGACACGGCCCAGAAACCAGGGGGCTCGTCTGACAGCATGGGAACTTGAAAAACATGGTATACCCTACACCGTAATAGCAGATAATACGGGCGGGCTTTTAATGCAGCACGGAATGGTTGACATGGTCATTACCGGCAGCGACAGAACCGCTGCCAACGGAGATGTAGCCAATAAAATTGGCACCTACCTGAAAGCACTGGCTGCCAACGATAATAACGTGCCTTTTTATGTGGCGGTACCTCTGTCATCCATCGACCTGAACATTGAAAAAGGGGTTAACGGCATCCCCATTGAACAAAGACATGGAGATGAAGTGAAATACATCGACGGATATGATAAAGGAGAGATAAGAAAAATTTTACTGACTACGGAAAACGCAAGAGTTGCCAATTACGGATTCGATGTAACTCCGGCTAAATACGTAACATGGCTAATCACTGAAAAAGGTTTGTGCAAACCAAACAAAAAAGAAATTAAAAAACTGTTTAGATCATGACAAATCAGGAAGGATACATCAAGTTTCAATGCGACTGGGAGAAGAAAAATTTCACCTTCTCCAAAAAGAATTTCAAGAAGATCAACGAATGGCGTAAAAAGCTATATGATCAAGAATTGCTTGGTATTAACATGGAAGGTCTCGGTTTTGGAAATCTGAGTATCAGGGAAGAGGGCACCAATAGGTTTATTATTACCGGCTCGGAAACCGGGAGGCATGAGGAGCTTTCAAAATATCACTATGCCCGGGTAATTGATTTCGACATACCCAACAACTATATAAAGTGTGTGGGACAAGTTAAAGCCAGCTCGGAA
>JBNJFN010000226.1:0-4017 GCA_051746885.1 Bacteroidota bacterium
ATACGTTGCCCGGATAGGTAAGATTAAAGCAATAATATTCGCTGCTTGTGCTCCCTCCCAGTATATTTGTTGTGCCGCCGGTTTGTACGTAACCGCCTATATTATCATCACCAAAAACAGAAGTTCGTAACTGATTTATGGATAACGTTCCGCCTTCCACTTTTACCAGGCCATTCTCCCGAGTAGTAATCCCACTGGACGCTGTTGATTCAAGGGTTCCAGAACTAACCAATATTTTACCATAAGGCACAATTGCAGTTCCTTCGCTTTTAGCAATTGAACCACCATCTATCCAAAGACGGGCATTTTTGGAAACATTATAATTAACCGAATTATTCAATACCGGTACATCTACATTGTTTTTCAGCCTTACCGTTCCGCGTAACAGACCCAGGGCATTTTCATTGGTGGTTAGCTGGGCATCATCGGGGTGCTCGTAATCCGCCGGACCATAAAGGTTAAAGTAACTGGGATCAGTGGCTTCCATTTCCAGTTGGTAGGTGGCATCGCTTCCCTTATCAATTTCTATGCGGTAAAAATTGGTAGTGCCGTTGCAGTATAGACTTTGGTTGGAATTATCGCTCAGGAAATTGACATCCACGATGCCATCGCTTGCCTCGTTGTTGTAATCGGCAGAAGCACGGTTGGTGAATTCAGCGGTGCCATTGTTGGTAAAATCGCCGTACAGGTTAAGCTGATGGCGGGCGTTGGCTGAACCTGTCAGCAAGGAACCATCGCTTTCAATGCCGAGGTCTTCCTGCACTGTTATGGCTAAATCCGTGGTGCTGCTGTTATCATTGACCTGAAGTTGGCCCTGGTTTATGGTTAAATTGCCGTTGATCGTGTAACTTTTCAATAAGGTAAGTTGATCAGACGCGTTGTCCAGGTTGACTTCCAAATCATAGCATTCAAGCGCCTGGTCAAGGTCGTAACTGTTGCCGTAATACACGATGGTACCCTCGCCTTCTCCAGGGGTATAAAAATGGCTTGCATCGGCCCCTGTCGGAAAATTGTCAGCGCCCAATAAAATCCGGCCACCGCCATTAATCTTTCCAAAAGTTTGGCCGGTATGGGCCTGGAAATCCAGTCGGCCTTCCACAGTAAGCTCGCTTGCAGACACGTTGTCCTGATTAACCGTCACGGTTTTTCCTGAAAGGATAACCACATTATCCGAAGCTGACGGGGTTCTCTGATCGGGATTATCCGGCAGGGACCCGGAGGGGTCAAGGGTCCAGGTTTCCCAGTCGTCCCAGTCGCCGCTCACCAGGGTATACCAGGTTCGTCCTTCCACGCCGGTAAGTGGGCTTTCATCCTTATCACTGGAACCAAGTGTATAATAGCCATCTGCAAGATTGGCGTCATCAACCTCAAAATAAATCTGATCGCCGTTTTGTACGCCTTTGCCGGCTACGGTTACAGTAGAATAATCATCGGTAAGATCATCCCTGTAAAGCAATTCGTAATACTGCAATTCCCCTGGATTTTTACCATCTATTCCTTCACCAAAATCAAAAGCGATTTTGGCATTGAAATTCCCGGTTTTATCGATATACCAGGAACGGTTCCAGGCGGAATCCACGCCTGCATTTGTAACCTCACTGCCGGTATTGATTTCATCTTCTGTATTAGACGTCCCATCATGCGCGGACATCAGGTACTCGCCGTTTTCAAGCCCCCCGTTTTCGGAAAGATGGATGCCCTCGGCGTTTGCTTCAATAGCCCCGTCGCTTTCCTTTCCCATGCCTGTCATGGCTACAGAATAGGAAGCATCCCCGGGCTGGTAATGATCGGTAGCCAGGTTGGCATCCAAGCCATATTTCTGGGCCAGGTAGTTTTCTATCACCACGCGCTGGGCCTGCTTCAGGGAAGAGCCATAAATAATGACTTCGGCCATTTCTCCATCCTCAAAATCATCTGATGACTGGTAACCGCCATCTAAAGCATCCTGCTCAGCTCCAATAGAAAGCGTCCCTCCGCTGGTTATTGCAGCTCCCGTCTGATGAGTAGTATTAAAAATCTGGGTGCCATTCTCATGCAAGTACATCCTTCCATCGTCGCTACGCCACTGGTGAGTCAGTATCTTCCAATCATTATCGTTGTATGTAAATGGCTCTGAATAGTTATTGCCATTTACAAATGTGGCAAAATCACCCGAACCGGGATGGTCACTAATAAACATGTATTCGTTATCGTCGTTATCAGAAGCAGCATAGGAAAGTGGGGATAATCTTTGAGTTCCATCGGTACGTAAAACAAAAAAAACACTAACCGCTTCTGAAGGCATGTCAAAAGAATTGATCACCGCACGGCTTTTGTCGTATTGGAATTGTACTCCGGAATGCCCGTTGATAAAATTTTCCCTGAAAACTGGACTTCCATTGCTTCCTGCACCTGTCAGGTGATTATCGTTTCCTGAAAAATCGTTCCAGGTATCAATTTCCTGGTCGTCTGTTTCGTCCAGCGAGTCGGGCAACAGCCAGAGCTTGAGTTCCGGCTGGCCGTCGCTGCCGTCAGCATTTCCTATACCACCAGGGCCATCCTGAGCATCCACCGAAAAGGGGAAGAGCAAAAAAAGAATAAAAAAAATCCAGTTTATTTGAATACTCCTGTGGATCATTAATAAATTTTAATTTGGCTTCATTTTATTACACAATTATACATCCGTCCAAAAATTTTTGATACACCGGAAGGCCTTAGAATTGAAAGTTTTTGATGAATGTCAATGTGCCTGCCGTAAAAAGTACCTGTATTTATGTGAACAATAAACAGTTCTCTTATTTACGGTTTGGCGGCTGTCGGGTTACATGAAATTTTTTCCAAGCATTTACCTCACCCTCCTTGCCTGGAAGGCAAACAGGTGAAAGCCCCGCCGCTGGAGGGGTAATGAAATAAAGTGCTGTGACTCGTAAAACTTGTTTTATCAAGAGCTAAAAGCCCGGCAAGGTAATTTGAAATTCAGGTTACCATTCAAATTGTGTGGTTATAACTTCATTAGCTTACCCTCTCCCAGCCTTCCGCCTGGGCTGCGCGATAGGTATCCCTTCCAGAAGGAAGAGGAGCCGGTCCGTAGTAGATATTCAGATATGCAGAACTTCAGGTAACTTTTTGTTGTTTGAAATGGGCTATATCCATAACAATTTATCCAGCAACAAAGTAAAAACCTTTAACTCTGGCACTGGCCGATCACCTCCCTTTTCAAGGGAGGTAAGGGAGGGTACGCCAACTAATAAATCTCATCAACCCCTCCGACCGGGCAGCAATAGCTTAAATTGCTTACCCTCCTCCAGCTTACCGCCAAACAGGACAGGCTCCCCTTATGAAGGAAGGAGAGCCTGATCGTGTAATATTTTCCCTATTTGCCTATTGAAGCTACTTGTAAAACACCCTCACTAAATCGCTTCAGCTTCGCCTTCTTCCTCGGCTTCTTTATCCCTCGAACGGGAAACTGACGTTGCGTTATATGTCTCAATCAGCCCATTCAGATCATTTATCAGATTCTGATACCTTTCCGGCCCCGATATCTCTACGTAGGCTTCGATCAGATTTACCAGGTCGCGATAAGCTGTCATAGCTGTCTTACGCAATTCCAGCGTACTTTCCTCAGGTGTTTTTGCTATTTCTCTGACACGGGCAACGTACTTTTCGTCAAACTGGGAATTCGCAGTTTTTAGTTCATCAATAAGAGATTGGAGGCCCAAGGTATCGACTGCCCCCTTCATTTCGGGATCCGATTCCAGATCGTTCACCAGGTTACGTAGTGTAGAGGTTTCCGCCTTGTAGTTCAATTTGTAGATCCTGTTTCCGTACCTATCAAGTACACTTAGGATTTTTTCTGCTGCCTGACTTATTTTCACTTTAAAATAACTTGCATACCCTTTGGCAAGCAAACTTAGCGAAATAAGGGCAGTGTCGCGGCGTTCATCCAGGGCGGCAATTTCTTCCGTAAGATCGCTTCCCTGTTCCTTCTTGAATACATCTTCAAGATTGTTAAAGCTTTCTACCAGGCGCGCAAGCCTG
>JBNJFN010000226.1:4117-5633 GCA_051746885.1 Bacteroidota bacterium
CTGCCAGGATATAAAAAAACAGATATGGAGTATGCTTAAAACAGGGATTGGGACTGAGCAAACCATTATGTAATACCGTCAGGACAGTGTCCTGACGGTAATCATATATATAAAATACCTCCAGGACACTGTCCTGAGGGTAATCATATATATAAAATGCTTCCAGGACACTGTCCTGACGATAATAATATATACGAAATGATTTCAGGACACTGTCCTGAGGGTGATCATATACATAAAATGCTTTCAGGACACTGTCTGGAATGTCAAAACATGTATGAAAGGTATTTTTCAATGCATTTTTTGGGGCAACAAAAAGAGTCCGCCAACCTAAAGTGTGAAGGAATTGTTATACAGTCATGAAGTACGACCGCTTTTTCTTTCACTTTAGTAACCCCCGGGCATGCCTTCATATTCCATTACATGCTCGGGTCTGCCGGCGAACTGAAAGCTATGGTTCATATGGTCGCGTTCATCCAGACTGATGCGCCTGAAAACATCCGCCCACGTATCTACATCGGCATACCTTTTCACCAATGCGTTGTCGACCTTCTGCTCCTCCCACTGCGGATTGTCAACCACCAGTTGGGCATACACCAGCTCGGCATGATTTTCAAACTCTCCGTTAAACAGGAATGCCCTCTTCTGACTGAAAGTCGCCATCAGCCGGGCAATAACAATATAGGTAAGCACAATAAAATAGGCAAAGAAAGGCTTTAAGTACCATTTCCCCTTAATACCATCTTCCTTCATCTTTTCATGTACTACGAGAAGATGCGTGTATTCATTATCCTGCGCTTCGCGTCCCCAGTCAATAACGTTTTGGGATTCCTGTACCCTGTCGTAATTGAAGTACTTCCTGGTTTGCTTCATATAATGCCGGATCTCCCAGGCCCTGTAAGGAATGCTGGCAAGAATTTCAAGCAACTTAACCTTGGAGAGGTCATCCTTTCTGCCCGCCAATATATCCATGCCGGCAAAAAACATTTTTGCCATAAGGCTATAATTATACCTGGGCGTATTCAGCGTGTTTTGATGTTCTTTTTTAAGGTCAACCATTGTTTGTGTCATTTTGTGAAAAAATTTAACCGGTTTTCAGGACGAAAATAAATATTTAATCTTGACTTCATAAATCTTTCGGGTTATTTTACCTTATAAATTGAAAAAAGCAGGCAATGAAACAAAAAAGGCTGCATGGAAAAAATTGGGAATGCACCCGCGCTCTATGCCCTGTGCCATGCGATACAGGATTTAATCCTGGCACCCTGGAAAAAATACTGAAAAACATATTGTATATATAACAAATATTCCGTATATATGGGCACATATTAATGTTAGTACCTTTTTCTTCTTAAAAACTAAAGCATTCGAGCTCAGAAGTAAAACATCCGAGAAAAAAAACGGACCATTTAACCTTTTTACCGGATCTGTTTATCTCAAAAGTGAATGGCTTTAACAAAAAGCAGCAATATTCTGCCTTATAGCTCATCCATCTCACTATAAAACCGGAAAAGCC
>JBNJFN010000227.1:0-5624 GCA_051746885.1 Bacteroidota bacterium
GAGCAACCTCCAATTCGTAAAGGATGTATTTAAATACTATACCCGGGATTATGAGGACTTTTTCAGCAAGATAGAGTGGATTGACGGGGATATATTGGAGTATCAAACACTTTTGGAGGCAACCCAAAAAGCAGATGAGATTTATCATGGCGCAGCTATGGTATCCTTCGATCCCGGGGATAAGTATAAGATGTTAAATACCAATATCCGCGGGACGGCGAATGTTGTGAATGCAGCCCTTGAAAACGGGGTACAAAGAGTGGCTTATATCAGTTCTGTCTCAGCTCTTGACCCTGCGAGGGAGGATAAAGTAATTACAGAGGAATTTTTCGGGAATTTTCCCCGCCGATATTCCAATTACGCTGAAAGTAAGTTTAAATCGGAGCTTGAAATGTGGCGTGCCGTAGAAGAAGGATTGAATGCTGTAGTGGTGAATCCTTCCATTGTGCTGGGGCCCTGCATTCCTTTGAAAGGGCCCGGTCGTTTTTTTCAGGTCATCAAAAAAGGCATCGGTTTTTATCCGTCTGGTATGACAGGATTTGTGGATGTAAGGGATGTATGCAGCATACTGATAAAGCTGATGCAAAAGGACCTTATTAACGAACGGTTTATTGTTTCCGAAGGAAATCACACCTATAAAGAACTTTTTCAACTGATCGCCGAAGCATTTCAATCCAAGATTCCGCAGAGAGAGATTAAGCCTTTTGTCACCGATATTGCCTGGAAATTTGAGCGCATTCGCAGCAAGCTTTTTATGCAAAAACCCAGGATAACCAAAGAGCTTCATCAATCAGCACATAAGCAGGTGAGGTTCTCCAATGAAAAGGTGAAAAACATGCTGGGCCATCAGTTTATTTCTTTGCAACAATCCATTGACGATACCGTTAGATCCCTGGATATATAATTAAAATACCTCTATCTCCAGTTCGTTTTCAATTATAATAAATCAAAATTTTAATGGGAAAGAGTAAGAGAAAAAAACAGTCGAAAGCCAAACTAAAGAAAAGATTAACGGAAGAGGTGCTCGATTTTTTCAGCCGGCATCCGACCAAATCATATAATTATAAACAGGTATCCAGCCAGTTGAATATAAAGAACAAGCATAAAAGAAGGCTGGTTATGGACACTCTGGCTGAGCTGGAGCGTAAGGACTATCTGGCTGAGGAAAGAACGGGAAAATATAAGATCAAATTAAAAACAAGCATTCTGGAAGGGAGGATTGAATTCACTTCGGAAGGGGTGGGTTATCTGGTATCGGATGAGATGGACCAGGAGGTATATATTTTTGGTAAGAATTTGTATCATGCTTTGCCCGGCGACCGGGTTCGCGTACGTTTATTTGCCCATCAGAAGAATAAGGCCCTGGAAGGTGAGGTGATACAGATTCTTGAAAGAGCCAAAACACGGTTTGTCGGTACCGTTTCACGTTCCAAAAATTTTGCATTTCTTGTTACGGCGAGCCGTCGGGTCCCCTATGACATTTTTATTCCACTGAAGAAGTTAAAAGATGCAAAGAATGGGCAGAAAGCCATAGCCCGGATTACCGACTGGCCGGAGAAGGTCAATAACCCCTTTGGCGAAATAGTTGAAATATTGGGAGATCCGGGGGATAATGAAGTGGAAATGCATGCCATTCTTGCTGAGTTTGATCTTCCCCACGACTTTCCCGAAAGCATTGAAAATGCTGCACATAAAATCCCGGATCATATCCCGGAGGAGGAATATCAGTCAAGAAGGGATTTTCGGGATGTCCGCACTTTCACCATCGATCCGGAAGATGCCAAAGATTTTGACGATGCCTTATCTGTGAGAAAGTTAAAGGACGGACTTTGGGAGGTGGGGGTTCATATTGCCGATGTTACCCACTATGTAAAGCCGGATACCATTCTGGACCAGGAAGCCTATGAACGAGGTACTTCGGTATATCTGGTTGATCGGGTGGTGCCTATGTTGCCGGAGAAATTATCCAATAATGTTTGTTCACTACGTCCGAATGAGGATAAGCTTTGCTTTTCCGCGGTATTCAAAATGGATGATAAAGCCAATGTGCACGATCAGTGGTTTGGTAAAACCCTCATCAATTCCGACCGGCGCTTCAATTATCAGGAAGCTCAGGAAATCATCGATCATCAAAGGGAAGAATTTAAGGACGAAATGCTCAAGCTGAATGAATTTGCACAGAAGTTGAGGAATGAGCGCTTTAAACATGGTTCCATTGCATTTGAAAGGGTAGAAGTAAAATTTTTGCTTGATGAAATTGGGTCGCCTACCGGCGTTTATTTTAAGGAACACGGTGAATCCAATGAGCTTATCGAGGAGTTTATGCTTCTGGCTAACAGGAAAGTGGCCGAATACATAGGAGAAGTTCCGGAAGGCCAAAAGCCCAAAACCTTTGTTTACCGGATACATGCTAAGCCGGATAAAGATAAGCTGGAAACTTTTGCCGAATTCGTGGAAAAATTTGGTTACTCCATCAACATGAAAGACAACAAGACCATCACCAATTCCATTAATGAGGTGCTGGAAAAGGTTGAAGGAAGAAAAGAGCAAAATGTAATCGAAACCCTGGCCATTCGAAGCATGGCCAAAGCAGAATATTCAACAAAAAACATAGGACATTACGGCCTGGCTTTTGATTATTACACCCATTTTACTTCACCCATCCGCAGGTACCCCGACATGATGGTGCACCGCCTTCTGGCCCGTTATCTGGAGGATGGAAAATCGGCCAGCCAGAAAAAATTTGAGGACATGTGTGAGCATGCTTCGGATATGGAAAAACTGGCCGAGAATGCGGAAAGGGCTTCTATCAAGTACAAACAGGTGGAATTTTTAAAGGATAGAATAGGAGAGGATTTTGAAGGTATTATTTCCGGAGTGATGGAATGGGGGATTTTTGTTGAATTGAATGATTCCAAGTGCGAGGGACTGGTTCACATAAGGGATATTGATGACGATTTCTACATTTATGATGAAAGAAATTATTGTATCATTGGCCAGTCCACCGGTAAGAAATACCAGCTTGGCGATCCCGTAAGGGTAAAGTTGATACGTGCCGATCTGGAGAAGAAGCAAATCGATTTTCTCATGTTGGAAAAATAATAGAACGGGCCGTCAGTCAATCATGTAATATAGCGAAAACAGCATGGCATTGTTGTACTGGCCGCGATCGGGCCACCGAACTTGTCCCCCCGGATGGGGTCTGACAGGCAACAAAGAATAATTGAATCTGACGTTGACAATGAAATGCTCACTTAGGTTATAATTCAAACCGAGGAGTCCGGATAATTCAAACTGGTCGAAAGAAGGATCAGCTATAACAAAGCCATCCCCATCCCTGTCTTCCAGTGAGGCAAACAGATAAGATCCTGCCATCCCTGCCTCACCGGTTAGTCTGGGCATTACTAATGTTTGGACCAATACGGGAGCCTGGAGATAATCCATCCGGGCATGATAATATTTTTGTTTATTTTTTAGTTCGTTCTGGGATATCTTGCTGCCTTTTTGTATGAATTCCAACTCCAGTTGCAAGATGAGGCTTTCGGAAACCGGAGTATTAACCCATCCTCCTCCCCGGATTCCGGGTTTGTTATATCCACCCAGGTTATCCCCGTCTATTTGTGTTGCTGTTAAACCCAGCATTGCGCCTCCGTTGAATCGTTGGCCGAATACAGGAAGCGTAAATCCCATGATCATTATAGCAAGGATTACTTTTTTCATAACCCGGTTTATAAGAGAGAAATATAAAAAACCGCTTCTATGTTAATCCCTTTCCATCAGCAGGTGAGGTGAAAGGCTCCGACTACATTTTTCCCCTCATGATAGTATTTGTTAAATATTTGAACTGCTTTACCTGTTTTTTTGTGCTGTAAGGATATATTGTTTTCATGTAAATAATTTGTGACATCATTGTCAATGCTCAACATGCCGAATTGACCTTTCCCTACAACCAACACTTCCGGCTTATGGCTTTCCAGGACTTCTTTGAGGTCTTCAAGCTGAAGTTGGTGGCCTTTTTTTCGCCACCAGTCCGGTATAACTCCATCTTTGGTAATGATAAGGTCCTGCTCATAAGTCTCACCATCAATCACCATCTTCCCAAAACCATATTCTTGAATCATAATAAATTACCTATTTAATTAAGGTTAGCAAAATACGAAAAATATATCAGACTGTCAAACGCTATGGGTTTACACCATATAATATTACTTTTGGTTTATCAGCTTTAGTTTCTAATCATCAGAAAAATGATTTTTTCGGCAAACATTTAATTTCTTGGCCTTGATCTGTTCACTATTTCTCCATCGTTACGCTCACACATTTCATTTTCCCTCCCATAGGAGGATTCATCTTTGATACCTTGATCGTGGCGTTTTCAATGGTGTCAAAATAATTGTAAAGCGCATCAAGAATACGGCCTGCAATATGTTCCAGCAAATGGGATTTTTTGCCCATCTCTTTGTTAATGATTTCATAGGCGGTCTGATAGTTTACGGCATCCTTTAAATCATCGCTCTGCGCTGGTTTTTTCATGGCCGTGTGAATGGTCAGGTTCACCAGAAAACGGTTCCCTACGATCTGCTCTTCTTTAAAATGACCGTGAAATGCGTAAAACTCCATATCTTCAAGCTGAATCATTCCCATAATTGAAAAATTGTTAAGATTTATGATACTGCAAATGATTTATTCAATAAAATCAAATATTTTTGCATGTTTGGGTACAAAATTAACATTCTTTTGCTTTGGTCGTTAAATAATATTTTGTAATCCGCAATCACTTATTATATGTATGAATGATAAATCCTTTGATCCATGGGAAATAATGAGAATAATGAGGAAGAAAAAAAGAAGTCACTGAATTTCATAGAACAGATTATTGAGGAGGATATCAAAAACAACGTAAACGGGGGCCGAATCCATACCCGTTTTCCTCCCGAACCGAACGGATTTTTACATATCGGACATGCAAAATCCATTTGCCTTAACTTTGGCATGGCCTGGAAATATAACGGCAAAACCAATCTTCGTTTTGACGATACCAATCCTTTGAAAGAGGAACAGGTATATATTGATTCAATTAAGGAAGACATTCATTGGCTTGGATTTGACTGGGAAGGCCGTGAGTATTATGCTTCGGATTATTTTGATAAGCTTTATGAATTTGCGGAGAAACTGATCAGGAAAGGGAAAGCCTATGTATGTGAAATGACCCCGGAGGAGATAAAAAATAGCCGGGGTACTCCGACGGTACCGGGTCAAGAGAGCCCCTACCGTGATCGTCCTGTTGAAGAGAACCTGGACCTTTTCGGCAGGATGAAGGCAGGGGAGTTTCCTGAAGGGCGTTATCAGCTAAGGGCTAAAATCGATATGGCATCCCCCAACATGCATCTCCGCGATCCCGTTCTCTACAGGATTCGACACGTGGCTCATCCCAGAACGGGAGATAAGTGGTGTATCTATCCCATGTATGATATGGCCCATGGACAGAGCGATTATATAGAGGGCATTACCCATAGCTTGTGCACCATGGAATTTGAGGTGCACCGTCCGCTTTACGACTGGCTACTTGACCATATCGCCGAGGGTGAGTATCGGCCTAGACAAATTGAATTTGCGAGGCTCAA
>JBNJFN010000228.1:0-5612 GCA_051746885.1 Bacteroidota bacterium
TCAATCAATCATCCCATAAATTTCCTTCCATTTCGCCTCATCCATTTTGGCTCCCATACCTTCAATCACCTTGCCTGCCAGCACGGCGCCTATATACCCGCATTTGTCCATTGGATAACCTTTGATCAGTCCGTACAGGAACCCCCCGGCATAGGCATCACCGGCACCGGTAGTATCGATCGGGTTGGCCTCGATGGGTTCGATCCCGGCTTTTTCCGAACCTTTTTTAACGAAGGATCCCTCCTTCCCTACCTTTACAACAGCTATCTCGCACAGCTCTGAAAGCTCATCAAGTGCCTCTTCCGGTTCTTTGCCCGTAAACGCCTTGGCTTCCTCTTCATTGGCAAAAAGGACATCCACATAATCTTTTACAAAATTTTTCAAAAACTCCAGATTGTCTTCCACCACATTAAAACTGGCCAGGTCGAGGGATACTTTCATTCCTGCTTTTTTGGCAAGTTCAAAGGCTTTTTTCAGCAATTCATGATTGAGTATCAGATAACCTTCTATATGGAGGTAATCATAACCTTTAAAAATGCTTTCGGTGAGATCATCAGGGCTTAACTCCACAGCGGCTCCAAGAAGTGTTGCCATGGTCCGTTCCGAGTCGGGCGAGACCAATGCAATGGACCGGCCCGTGATGGTTTGAGACCGGAACAATTTGGGATCGATGTTATTGTTTCTCATATCCTCATGAAACAAATCGCCCAGCTCATCCTTACCTACTGTGCCTATAAATCCGGCTGGAACGCCCAGCCCCGCCACTCCGTGAATGGTGTTGGCAGCAGACCCGCCGCTTGACTGAAACTTTTCCAGATTTTTTGTGGCTTCTGTAAGTTTTTCTGCAAAATCCCGGTCGATCAGTTGCATGCTCCCCTTGGGCAGGTTGAACTTTTGTAATAAATCATCATTCTTGAGCTTAGTCATAATATCGACCAGTGCATTGCCAATTCCTAATACTTTTTCCATAATAAAATATTTTTATTTCTACTCGGTCATCAACAAAATGTCCCAAAACTCAGCAGCAATATAATGTACTGCCAATAATTTTGGGACATTTTGAAGGTTCCCTGTATTTATTTTATATTAAACTCTTCTTTGATCTTATCTACATAATCCAGCTTTTCCCAGGCAAAGGTGTCTACTTCTTTTTTGTGGTCATTAATATAGACTACCTTTTTTCCTGGTTTTCTACCCATATGACCGTAAGCGGCAGTTTCCGTAAAAATCGGATTTCTCAGTCCAAACCGTTTTACTATGGCGCTGGGACGAAGATCAAACAACTTCTTCACCTTTTCAGCGATCTCCTCATTGGAAAGATTGACCCTGGGATTGTTGGTTCCGATATAAAATCCTACGGGCTGAGCCACACCGATGGCATAGGCAAGCTGTACCTCAACTTCATCGGCGACACCTGCTGCCACCATATTCTTGGCAATATGACGGGCGGCATAAGCTGCGGAACGGTCCACCTTAGATGAGTCCTTTCCTGAGAAAGCACCGCCGCCGTGAGCGCCACGTCCGCCATAGGTATCAACAATAATCTTACGGCCTGTGAGTCCGGTATCACCATGCGGCCCACCGATTACAAACTTTCCCGTCGGATTGACCAGCAACGTGTAATCAGAGTCAAACAATTTCTGAATTTCCTTGGGATAAGTTTCCTTTACCCTCGGTATCAAAGTGTTTTCAACATCGGTCTCGATTTTTCCCAGCATCTCCTTATCGGCTTTCTTTCTGGCTTTCTCGGTATCATCTACAGGCTTGACAAAATTATCATGCTGGGTGGATACCACGATGGTATCAATTCCCAGCGGAGTATCGTCATCATCATATTTAATGGTAACCTGTGCTTTGGAATCCGGGCGCAGATAAGGCATTTCCCCTTCCACTCTTCTGATATCAGCCAGTTCCTTCAACAGCCGGTGAGAAATATCCACCGGAAGCGGCATGTAGTTTTCCGTTTGATTGGTAGCAAACCCAAACATCATGCCCTGGTCACCTGCTCCCTGTTCTTCTTCGGATTCTCTTTCAACACCCTGATTGATATCCGGTGATTGTTCGTGAATGGCCGTAAGCACACCACATGAATCGGCGTCGAATCTGAGCTCAGGACTGGTATAGCCTATTCTGCGTATTACATCACGTGCTATTTCCTGAACATCAACATAAGCGTCTGTTTTAATCTCTCCGCCAACAATACACAAACCAGTTGTGACGAATGTTTCGGCAGCACATTTTGAATTCGGATCTTGTTTCAGCAACTCATCCAAAATAGCATCAGAAATTTGATCTGCAACCTTATCGGGATGTCCTTCGGAAACGGATTCCGATGTGAATAAATATGGCATAATCTTTAAATTTTTTTGGTTAATTTTTAAAATTCTACAATGTATAAGAGGCTCCTGCTGTCAAATGAATGACAACAAGAGCTTCCCTGTTAATATCTGTAATGTTCCGACTTATAGGGACCTTCAACGGGATGACCGAGATAATCGGACTGGTCCTTGTTCATCTTGGTCAGCTTGATACCCAAATGTTTCAGATGGCTTCTGGCCACTTCTTCATCGAGATGTTTGGGTAATCTATACACGCCGATATCACGCTTATTTTGCCAAAGATCCATCTGGGCAAGCACCTGGTTGGCAAAGGAGTTACTCATCACAAACGATGGATGACCGGTAGCACAACCCAGGTTAACGAGCCGGCCTTCAGCCAGCAGGATGATGGAATGTCCGTCGGAAAACTTATACTGATCAACCTGCGGTTTGATGTTGATCTTTTCAACATCTTTTCGTTCCTCAAGTTTCTCGACCTGGATCTCATTGTCAAAGTGCCCTATATTGGAAACGATGGCCTTTTCTTTCATCTGCTCCATATGCTCCAATGTGATCACATCTTTGTTGCCGGTAGCCGTCACAAAGATGTCGGCATCACTCACTACATCTTCAAGGGTAGTTACTTCAAAGCCTTCCATGGAAGCCTGAAGCGCACAAATCGGATCGATCTCCGTTACGATTACCCGGGCACCGAAAGCTGCAAGGCCCTGGGCACAACCTTTACCAACGCCTCCATAACCGCATACAACAGCCTTCTTACCGGCTATCATAATATCCGTTGCACGTTTGATACCGTCGATCAACGATTCACGATTTCCATAGTTGTTGTCAAACTTTGATTTGGTGACCGAATCGTTCACATTAATGGCAGGGAACAACAATGAGCCGTCTTTCTCTCTTTGATACAGGCGATGGACGCCGGTAGTGGTTTCTTCCGAAATACCCTGCAGCTCTTTGACCGTGTCTGTCCACTTTGTCTTGTCATCTTCCATAATGCTCTTCAGTCGGTTCAGCAAGGCCTCTTCATCCCAGGCTTCAGGTTTTTTATCCAGCAGTGATGGATTCTGCTCTGCCTGATAACCCAGCGTGACCATCAGTGTAGCATCGCCACCGTCATCAACAATCAACTGGGGGCCTTTCCCTCCAGGGAAAGACAATGCCTGTGCGGTGCACCACCAATATTCATCCAGTGTTTCACCTTTCCATGCAAAAACAGGCACGCCTTTTTTGGCTACATAAGCTGCAGCTTCATCCTGTGTAGAGAAAATGTTGCAGCTTGCCCAGCGTACATCGGCACCCAGTTCAACAAGCGTTTCGATTAACACAGCCGTTTGAACGGTCATATGAAGGGAACCGGTAATCCTGGCTCCCTTGAGTGGCTTTTCTTTTCCATACTTATTCCTTAATTCAATCATGCCCGGCATTTCATGTTCAGCAAGCTCCACCTGCTTCCTGCCTTCCTCGGCCATATTAATGTCTCTCACCCGATAATCAAGGTTTTCATCAATTTTTTCCAATTTGCTCATATTTTACTTATTTTAAATGTTTTGAAGTTTGTAAAATTACACAATTAAACACTTCATTGGTTATTTTTTAAAGTGAAAGATACCCCACGTCAGGTTGCCTTCTTTTCCACCTTTAACCCAGTGCTGAAGGCCTTTCTTCATGTTGTCAATATATTCCCTGGAAACTTTTCCTTCCAGCTTATGCTCATTTCTCTCGGTTTCATCGTGTACCCTGGAATAATGATTGATAAGATGCTGTGGCATTTCTTTAAATGCCTGTTCTTTCAATCCTACTTTCTTACAGGTTTCACGGTAAAATTTGGGAGATCCAAGTGACGAGAGGTTGATTCTGTCGTAAATGGGCTGTAATACTTCCTCATTGCAATCATCGGTCTGCATCGGATCGGTAAAGATTAAATCCCCTCCGGGCTTAAGTACCCTGGCTGCTTCTTCAATCACTTTCTTCCGGTCGTCGGCGTGAAGGATGGCATCCTCCGACCATACTATGTCAAAGGTTTCGTCAGGGAAAGGTATGGAGTCAAAACTCCCGTCGATTACCTCTATCAGGTGATCCAAACCCTGTTCCTTATTCATCTTTCGTCCCCGTTCATTCTCTGTTTCACTCAGATTAAGAACCGTAACATGACAACCGTATTTTTTGGCCAAATGCCTTGCAGAACCTGAAAAACCACCTCCAAGATCAATAATCCTGGTATTTTCGTCGATCTTATCGGCATAACTGCCCATGGTGTCAATGGTTCTTCGGCTGGCGGTATAAATATCCTCGTCTTCAGTTTTGTAAATGCCCAGGTGTAGATCTTCACCGCCCCATATGGTGTAATAAAAATTATGGGCGTCCTGGCTGTTGTAATATTCTCTTGCTTTTTCCACTTCGCTGGAATAGTTCTTCTTACTCATACTAACCTCCTAATTTTTTATGAAATATTTTAAGCTGATTTGACAATTAAAACTCAAAAAATCCATCTCTGTATTTGTTGACATAATTTTCGCAGAAAGGATCTTTACCCAAAAGGGTTTCTGCTGCAATGACGCTGGCCATCATCCTTTTATCCAGGGGATTCATAATAGCTGCATTGAGCCCTTTTGTAATGGCCATCACCATAAAGGTTTGATTGGCAAATTTACGCTTGGGTATTCCGTATGATACATTGGACAAACCGCAAATGGTATTGATTCCTTCATATTCCTGATGAATGGCTTCAATGGTGTTGAGAAACTCTTTACCGAAATTGTCTCCCGATCCAATAGGCTGTACCAGGGGATCAACATAAATATTTTCCAAAGGCACGTTGTTATTAACAAGATTGTTGATCAATTTGTTCGCAATTTTCAGACGATCGTCCTTGCTGTAAGGCATCCCCTCATCACTCATGCAAAGTGCGATCACCTTCATATCTTTGCCTTTCACTACAGGCAACATATTTTCATAGCGGTCTTTTTCAAGGGATATGGAATTCAGCATCGGCGTTCCCTTGTGGACTTTAACCGCTTCTTCAATAACTTTCGGGTCAGGAGTATCAATACAGCAGGGTGCGTCAACATTCTCCTGAACAGTTTCGATCAACCATTTGACATAATCTTCCTCTTTACCGACAAAAATACCGGCGTTCACATCAATAAAATCGGCGCCGTGTTCACGTTGATCTTTCGCCACTTGAGCAATGGCATCATAATTTTTTTCTTTGATCTCATCCCGAATTTTTTTTCGGCTTGCATTGATCAATTCTCCTACTATTTGCATTTTATT
>JBNJFN010000229.1:0-5598 GCA_051746885.1 Bacteroidota bacterium
CTCTCTGGCTATGATCATTTCTTATAATCCTTTCTTCTTGAATTTATCCAGTATTCTTCTTTCTTTCTTGGTAGGCCTTCCTGCTCCTTTGGGCCGGTGCTCGTGGATCACCTGTTTCTGTACATCCAGCTTTTTCATTTCTTTTTCCGGGGTGATGTCTTCCAGGTTTTCCCGGGCGATGGTTGCAGACTGCCTTTTTTCTAGCAATCCGGTAACACGGTATTTGTAGAAAACAGGTTTCTTTTTCACCGTTACCACTTCGCCTACCTTAACTGTATTGGAAGGTTTGACCTGCTGATCATTGATCAATACCCTTCCTTTTTTACAGGCCTCGGCAGCTTTGCTCCGGGTTTTGAAAATCCTTACCGCCCAGAGCCATTTGTCTATTCGCAACTCATCTTTTTTGGTCATATATTATAATGACGTTGTAAATTATTTGATATTGTAATGGTTCATGGTAAGCTCCAGGCCAATGGTACCAAAGGCCCTGATCATCTCTGCAGCATGTTCTATGAGCTCCGGAAGTTTTTCTTCTTCCTGGGGTGACCATTCACTCAGCACATAATTTACCTGGGACCCTTTTGGAAAATCGGAGCCAATGCCAAAGCGAAGCCGGGAGTAGTTGTTGGTGCCCAGTACCTGGTTGATGTTGGCCAGGCCATTGTGTCCGGCATCACCACCTTTAGGCCTTATCCTTATAGAGCCGAAAGGAATGGATACATCATCCACAACCACCAGCAGCCTTTCTAAAGGGATCTTTTCTTTTTTTAGCCAGTAATGAACTGCCCTGCCACTTAGATTGACGTAAGTTGTGGGTTTGAGAAGTATAAAGGTTCTCCCTTTATGCTTGAATTGGGTTATAAAACCGTAACGTTTATCATCAAAAGAAATATTGGATGCCTCAGCCAAAGCATCCAATATTCTAAAACCAATGTTGTGACGGGTGTTTTTGTATTTTTCACCAATATTTCCTAATCCTGCTATCAGGTATTTCAAGGTTCATGAAATTTTATTTTTCACCTTCACTGCTGCCTTCTCCGGCACCTTCACCTTCTTCGGCTTCTGCTGCTTCACCTTCTTCACCTTCTTCTTCTCCCTCTTCACCTTCTGCAAGTTCGTCTTCAGGCAGAGCAAAGGCAGCGCCGCCACGCGGGCTCTTAATCAATACCATAACAGAGTTCGGATCATCCAGTATTTCCAGATTTTCATAAGAAATATCACCAATCCGGATGGAATCTCCGATGGTCAGTTTGCTGACATCAAGCTTTATCTCATCGGGCATGTCTTTGGGTAAGGCCCGTATCACAACTTTTCTCATCTTGATGATTTCCTTTCCTCCGTCGGTAACTCCTGCCGGTACGCCTTCATATCTTACAGGAATCTGCATCCAGAACGGATATTTTTCAACAACCTCAAAGAAATCAATATGCTGTATATTATCCTTGACCGGATGAAATTGAATATCCTGCATAACTCCGTTATATACCTCTCCGTCAAGCTTTAGGTTTACAAGGTACACATCGGGGGAATATACCAGCTTGAAAAAATTCTTTTCAGGTGCCTCAAAGTGGAGAACCCTTCCTCCCCGGTATAAAATACAGGGTACATGACCTTTTTGTCGCAGTTTTTTGGTGCTTCTTTTTCCTACTTCTTCTCGTATCGAACCTTCAATATCTATTGTCTTCATTACAATATTTTTTTATTCCAAATTTGAATACAAATTACTTTTTTCGGAGTGCAAATATAAAATTTAAAAAATAAAATTGTTACTTATAGACTGATAATTATAAACTTTCTTTATGACATCCGTAAATACTCCTGCTATAGAGAGCACTTTGATTTTCTCAGCAATGGGTTTAATGGGTAGAGAATCGGTCACAACCACTTCAGAGATGCTGGATTGATTGATTCTTTTATAAGCCGGTCCTGATAATACAGGATGGCTGGCCAGGGCTCTGACACTTTTGGCACCCATTTTTATCATTTTGTCGGCTGCTTTTGTCATAGTTCCTGCGGTATCAATCATGTCATCCAGCATGATGATGTTTTTGCCTTTCACTTCTCCAATCACCTTGATTTCATTGACAACATTTGCTTTCTCCCTCGATTTGTGGCAAATGACGAGAGGGGTATGAAAATAACTCGCATACGCGTTGGCCCGCTTGGTGCCTCCCATGTCGGGAGCAGCGATCACCACATCTTCCAGATTTAATTCCTTGATATAGGGTACAAAGATGGATGAGGCATACAGGTGATCCACGGGTATATCAAAGAATCCCTGGATTTGATCGGCATGCAGATCCAGGGTCATTACCCGGTCAACTCCCGCTGCGGTCAGTAAATTGGCCACCAACTTGGCTCCAATGGATACTCTGGGTTTGTCCTTGCGGTCCTGCCGGGCAAATCCAAAATAGGGCATAACGGCTACTACTTTATAGGCCGAAGCTCTGTGGGCCGCATCAATCATATGCAACAACTCCATCAGATTTCTTGAAGGGGAAAAAGTGGACTGAACGATGAATACATAGGCCCCCCTTACCGTCTCTTCATAAGAGGTCTGAAATTCCCCGTCGCTGAATTCAATCAGTGAAGATTTCCCCAGTTCCACCCCAAAATCGGCGGCTATTTTCTCCGCAAAGTACCTGGAGGCGGTACCGGTAAATATTTTTATTGGCGGCCTGATCTGATCCCTTTCCATTGGATTAACTGTTTAAATGTTTGCCGGTGCAAAAATAAAAATATCTTTTATTTGATGTTTTATTTGGGCAAAAAACTGCTCAACAACAATTCAATAATTCTTCTATATAATTTAGAATCTCGTCTCTTCCCTGCTTTTTAACTGCGGACGTGTTGATTACCATGGGCAGAAATTCCCATTTTTTCAGCATCTCCTGCCGGTATTGGGCCATATTCTTCGATAATTCAGAGCTCGATATTTTATCAGTTTTTGTAAAAACCATGCTGAAAGGTATTTCATTTATTCCAAGCCATTCCATAAACTGGAGATCGGATGACTGGGGTTTTATCTGTGCATCCAGCAGAACAAAAAGGTTGATCAGGTTGGGGGCATACAGGATATAATCTTTAATAAACCGGAGCATCTCCTTTCTTTCTTTTTTTGAGGTCTGTGCGTACCCATATCCGGGCAGATCAACCATATACCAATTGTCATTGATTTTGTAATGATTGATGGTTCTTGTCTTTCCGGGCTTCTGCGAAATATGGGCAAGCTGTTTTCTTTCCAGGAGCATGTTGATCAGTGATGATTTGCCTACATTGGAACGTCCGACAAATGCATATTCCGGGAGGTTTTCCCCGGGAAGCTGGCTGATCTGCCTTGAGCTCTTTATAAATTCTGCTTTTGTGATTTTCACGTGTTTATTATTTTTTTGAAAAATGATACCTTTGCAACAGTTGATTTTACTGTTTGATTTGGGCAAAAATAATAATGAATGATATGAAGAAGAAGAAACGCAGGTTATTTATTCTTTCCATATTCAGTGGTATTCTGCTAAGCCTTCCCTGGTATCCGTGGTTTTCCGGAATCATACTACTGGTGGCCCTGGTTCCCTTATTGTTTATTGAGGAATATTTCTATAGCAATAAGGATCAATACAGACCTTATGTATGCCTGATATATACCTACATTGCATTTTTTACCTGGAACCTCTTAACCACCTGGTGGATTTACAAAGCCTCGCTGCCTGGAGCCGTCATTGCGGTAGTAGCCAATAGTTTCCTTCTTGCTCTTGTTTTCTTTTTATTTCATATAACCAAACGCAATCTGGGCAGACGTTTTGGCAATTTTTCCCTGTTGGTCTACTGGCTGGGATGGGAATATTTTTACCTGAACGCCGAGATTTCCTGGCCATGGCTGAATCTCGGAAATGGTTTCGCCAAAGATATTGCCCTGATTCAGTGGTATGAATATACAGGAACGCTCGGGGGAACCGTATGGGTTTTGGCAATTAACTTTGTGATATTTGGTGTTCTGCGCCATTATATACTGTACAAATCGTTTGCCACCCAGTTGTCCCGGCTTATTTTTCTTCTGGTGCTGATCATTATTCCTTTGGTCATCTCCTTTAACCTGATGGATAATCACCAGTCACCGGATAACCCCTACCAGGTGGGCATTGTTCAACCCAATATCGACCCTTATCAGGAAAAATTTTCCGGAATGAGCCAGAAGGAGCAGCTTGACGTGATAATGAACCTCTCGGAAGCTGTTGTGACTCCCGCAACAGATTATATTGTAGGGCCCGAAACCGCTTTATATGAATACATTTCGGAGGATAACCTCAGCTCCAATCCTTCTGTGCAGAGGATCAAAGATTTTGTGGATCAGCATCCCCGGGTCAATTACATTATTGGAATGGATTCTTTTAAGAAGTATAGCTCGGATGAGAAACCCACTCCTACGGCTCGCCGGATAGGGGAGTCGGATTCCTATATAGATAAATTCAATTCGGCCATTCAGATAGATACTTCAGGAACCTACCCGGTATATCATAAATCCAAACTGGTGGTTGGTGTAGAGAAAATGCCCTATCCCAAAGTTTTTGGGTTTCTGAACAGTCTGATCCTCGATTTGGGCGGTTCTGCCGGTACCAGGGGAACACAGGAACACCGGGAAACATTTGCTTCTTCTAATCATCCTGTAAGTATAGCGCCGGTAATCTGTTATGAATCCATATATGGCGCCTATGTATCAAAATATATCAATAACGGAGCCAATTTTATATTTATCATCACCAATGACGGATGGTGGGGGGAAACGATCGGTTACAGGCAGCACCTTCACTATGCCCGTTTGCGGGCAATTGAAACCAGGAGAAGCATTGCCCGTTCTGCCAATACAGGCATTTCCTGTTTTATAGATCAAAAGGGGAGAATCATCAAATCAACAAATTGGTGGGAGAAAGCCGCAATAAGAGGAACCATTCATGCCAATGACCAAAAAACCTTTTATGTGGAATACGGAGATTATATCGGCCGGGTAGCAGGCTTTATGGCCGTGTTTGCAATTTTGTATTTGATTGCCAAAATATTGATAGACCGGAGCAGACATGCCGATTTGGAAAAACTCAGGAAATCAAAGGTCTTTTGACTTTATGGACAGACTCTAACTAAACAGTTCAACAATCTGGTCTCGGGTGAGCTGTTTCAGGGCCTCGTTCGGAGTGATGAAAGTTTCTGCGAGCCTGGCCTTTTTACTTTGCAGGCGCAGTATTTTTTCTTCTACCGTATTCGCTGAAATGAAACGGTAAACCATTACATTCTTATCTTGCCCGATACGATGGGCCCGGTTGATGGCCTGCTCCTCAACGGCAGGATTCCACCAGGGGTCGAGGATCAGCACATAATCCGCAGCCGTCAGGTTTAACCCGAACCCACCGGCTTTGATCTGGATCAGAAAGATCTTGTTGTGTTCGTTGTTCTGAAATTCGGAAACAACCTTCTCACGGTTGGAAGTTTCGCCCGTTAGTATAGAGTAAGACCAGCCCTGTGGCTGAAAATAATCTTCCAGCAGCCTGAGGTGTTTTTTGTAGGAGGAGAATACCAGTACTTTATGGTTTTCGGAAATGAGACTCTGCA
>JBNJFN010000230.1:0-5567 GCA_051746885.1 Bacteroidota bacterium
TGAAATCTTTAAACTCTTGATTGAGGGTGAGGAAGACGCTATAGATATCTACAATACATTATTGGGAAAATCTCAAAACCATGAACTTCGTAAAACATTGTTATACTACCGGCCTTTCAGGCATATAACATTTCCATCCATTGTAGAAATGTAGAGTTTTCCCGCTGCTGCTGCCATACCATCAAAAACAGGCGGAGCATCCAGTTTGTATTTTTTGGATACGTTACCTTCTGAAGATACAACATACAGCAATCCTCCTTTCCGGCCTTTAAGCGCTTCGGACATATTTTTAAAATCCTGTACGTTGGGCGGACCGGCCAGAAAGACTTTGGACTCATCCATGATCATCGCCCTCACCAAAAGAGAAATTCTTTTATTCCATTCGGAACTCCAGTTACTGGTGTCAACAGCTTGCCGGGCCTTAAACAAACGGTAGTAGGTGGTTGTATCATGCATCTGAGAACTATAACCCCAGTTGGTAGAAGCATCAATGCCTACATGGCTCCCGTGTCGGCCGTAGCTATCCCGGCCGAATCCATATATTGTGGAATCATTGAATACGAGCAACCGGCCGGCGGGAACTTTGTTGCCCATTTTTGGCCATCCACCCCAGCCGGAAAGCATATCGGTGCCCATAATCCAATAATTTCTGTGCCACCAGGAATCATCTGTAAAACCGTTTGAGCTGAACAGATGTGGAACATCTGAGGGCTTTTCTTCCAGATTCATATTAAATCGCTTATGACGTATAAATACAGATTCATCCCGGCTCGAAAGAATATCAGGTAATGCCACACCATTGGACATTTCGAATCCATCGATGATATTTTTGGGCTGCTGTCCCGTTTCGGGGTCCCGGCTGTCGATCGTCTTCCGGGCCAACATGGCGCCGCTTTCCGGGTCGAGCCGATAGAGGTAAAGTCCTCCGTCCAGGAAGGAAGAGCGGCCTGCCGTGAAATATACGGAGCCGTTTTCTACCAGGACATTCCCGTGAACCGGCCATGCCGATTCAAGCTGTCCGTAGGAAACGATCCGGCGGTCAACGGGGCCGGCCTGGAAGCGCCATGCCAGCTCTCCGTCGGACGCCCGGAGACAATATACCTTTCCGTCGGCAGACCCGAAAAGCACGCGACCCTTATAAATGGTGGGAGGAGAATCTATTCCTCCGCCGGCTGTGAATTTCCACACTACCTCGCCGGTATTGGCATTAAGCGCATATATCAAATGTTTGTCACTTGAGGCAACATATAACCGGTTCCCGCAAATGACCGGGCTGGTTAGTTCTCCCTTTAACCGGGTTTTCCACTCAGAAGAAAGATCCTCAGATAAACTGGTACCCGCCATCCCACTTCGTTTTGCATCATGACGATAAGTTGGCCAATCTTCTGATTCGTGATTTTCTTCGGAGATTTGTATATTATTGTAGGCTGGACCCTTTTGAAGTGTATCTTTATCTGCATCGTTTACCGAAGGTCCCTGAATAGAATGAGCCAGTGCATTGAATCCATTGATTTTGCCTTCTATAAAGCAAGCGCAGGGGTGGGAGGGTGCATACAGGAGCCCGTTACATGGCATGATGCCATACT
This sequence comes from Bacteroidota bacterium, assembly GCA_051746885.1. Taxonomy (GTDB): domain Bacteria; phylum Bacteroidota; class Bacteroidia; order Bacteroidales; family UBA12077; genus JAGXLC01. The sequence goes on from JBNJFN010000230.1 coordinate 1,587, forward strand.
GGCATGTGCCCCTGACCCAATGATTGGGAATGGCCTCGCCGGATTTCAGATCTACGAACTCAGTTCCGGCTCTTCCCGTGATGAGATATTGAGAAGTGGCCTTGTTGCGGTAACAACGATGATGTGACATGCCAGGTGTATAGAACTCCTGATCTTCGGGCCGGGTCACATTTATTTTTCCTGTTTTGGCATTCCTTCCTTCGGTTATTCCGGGATCATCAGCCTGAACAATATCTCCCGTCCACAGTTTTCCTCCAGTCAGAAAAATATCTACCGGAGCATTATAGCCTTCCCGTGCCGGGCAGCTCCACAATCGCTCTCCGTTTTCAGCAGAAAACGCGATTAGCTGGCCTTCCGGGGCAATTCCTCCTTTAGGGCTGGGAATCCACTTCACCTGGTTGCTGTTTTCATTTTTTTCTTCAGGAGATTTCCGGTCGGCAGAGTATACTATACCATTGTGGTATACCAGTGTTGGAGTAGACCAGCCAAGCCGGGTTTTCTGCACAGGCCGCGGGGATCTCCAGATTGTTTTTCCGCTTCTTGCATCCAGGCTCACTATATGCTCCGGATTTTCAAAAAATACTTGTTCATCCCCCAAACATAGGGTAGTTGGCATAATTTCACTGAAAGTGGACGCGTCCTTTTGCCATATAATTTCACCACTATTTGCATTTACGGCCATGAGTCGTTTGTTGTGTGCCCGGGGTGTGCCTCGTAAAAAACCCAGGTTCTGACCGGAAAAAGCATTCAAACTGTCGGGAGAATATTTTTTCGGCTCGGTAGATGAACGTTCTCCTGCAACCAAATAAAGTATTCCATTCTTATAAAGTATCTCAAGGGTACCTTTTGTACCGGAATATTCCTGTTCAACAGCACCGGTAGCTGCATCAAGGGCTACAACCGGCTCATTATAACCGGGGGTTACATACACCCGGTCATCCTGGGCTACAAGCCTTCTTTTAAGCTCGGGGGGTCCGCTTCTGAACCCCCTGAGTTGATCCTCCCAGGGCTCTATCTTTCTTTCCCATAAACGCACCCCATTAAATGCATCTCTTGCTTCCAGCTTCCACTTACTGGGTGCAGCAATGAAAGCGGTGGGGCCCTCATCCACTATGGAGAATATTCTTCCCCCGGCGGAAACAACTGCACTGATGCTGGCCATGTGCTCATGGCTTCTTAGAAATTTAGGCCCGGCTTCCCATTGTAAATGCCGTGGCGGACCAACTGCCGAATCCCGGGCAACTGCATTATTGTCTGGCCCATGCAGATAATGGGTCCATTCATCTATTTCTGAAGGCCTGGGTTTGACTTTTTTCTTCCAGCCTTCTTCCTGCTTTATATATGCAACGCCTTCAGGAGCTAAGACCCGCATGACTTCATCCATGGATGTTTTTCCAGGCTCCTCCGCAACCAATAAGTTTACCATATTATCCGTATAGGGAAGCTCCTTCCGCTTCCAGTGTTCAACCGATACCTTTCCGTATAAATCCTGGCTGCGTATATACCGGCGGGCACTTTGAACTGCATTTTCTTCGGATGAAATTCCATGAACAAGATAACTTTCATTGGCATGGAAAGCCGATGTTAGCTTGGGGTTATTAAAACCCAGATGTACAATGAATCCACCCTGTATTCCGGTTTTTTCCAAAATTTGGCTGGCACGGCGGGTAAAACGGTAATTGTTATAATACCAGTAAATGCCGCCTGCGATAAGCCCACCTATTACAATAAAAATCAAGGTACGTAAGACTATCCTTTTCATAAAGCTTGGATTTTTGTTAAATATAAGAATGAAAAGAGAATAATGCAAATGATGGGTAGAACTTTTCCTCCACCCGTGCGACCGGCTACGTTATAGCTCTATTGAGGGAGGAATTACCAGTGGTACGGTGTATTATCTTGCTCCGCTTGGATCCAAGAACCGGTCAGACGGGAGTGCCATGCGGCTCTTTTTTTCCTGGATTTGGTAGCCTATCAGACGGGACAAGCACCCGATGGGAACCGTAGATCCGGTTGGAACGGTTCGTTGAAGCAGAGGAACGAGTGGGCATAAAGCGTTTACGTAATGGAATCGTCTGCTTGATTATAAGTCGGAAATATTCTGCTTTTATTCAGGCATCTTAATTCTGACACTTTAGTATATATGAAAAAGAGGAAAGGTTTAAAAATAAGTATATGTAATTTAAGGCTGCTGTAAGCATTATACTTTCCAGAAATGTGGTGTGAATAAAACCAAAAATGTCAATATTTCAAGTCTTCCAACAATCATGATCACTGAAAGATAAATTTTACCCGGATCTGGAATATGGGCAAAATTGCTTGCTGGTCCCACCGATCCAATACCTGGTCCTATTCCACCTAACGTTGCCAGTACGGAACCTATAGAAGTTTCTCCGTCAAGACCCATTGAGGACATTACTAAGGTACTGATAATTACTACTAAAAGGTAAATCATTATAAACGCCATTATCGAACCCACTTTATCCTCTGAAATTACTTTGCCGTTAATGCGAATGGGTATTATGGCAGTCGGATGTAATAGTTTTAAAAAAGATCTTTTTATGTTTTTAAAAGCAACAACATGACGGATTACTTTTATACCTCCACCCGTAGAACCAACACATGCGCCAACAAACATGAGCAAAAAAATTAAAATCCAGGCAATTTCTTTCCATTCCAAAAAATCCGTAGTTGCAAACCCTGTTGCAGTTAATATTGAAATTACCTGGAAAAAGGCATCTCTGAATGATTTTTCTAGGGGAATTTGCTGATTAAAGTGTAAGATAACCGTGACTGCTGTGCCAACAAGGAGCATTAAAAACAGAAAAGTTTTTAATTCATTATCTATGAAAATTCTTTTGAAATTACCATTTAGAAAAAAATAATGAAGTGTAAAGTTTATGCCTGACACCAACATGAATATCATTATTACATACTGGCTATAACTTGAATAATGCCCAATGCTTGCATTCTTTGGCGAAAAACCTCCCGTAGCAATTGTTCCAAAAGAATTGCACAAGCTGTCAAAAAAATTCATGTCACCTGCCATTAGTAAAAGGATTAATATAAAAGTTAGCCCAAAATATATTGTCCAAAGTCTTTTGGCAATGTCTTTTGTTCTTGGTTTTATTTTCTCTGTAGTGACATTTGATAATTCTAGTGTAAAAAGCTGATATCCGGCAGTGCCAAGCCTGGGCAGAACAGCAAGAACAAGAACAATAATGCCCATTCCTCCGATCCAATGAGTTAAATTACGCCAGTATAATAAAGATTTTGGTAACGATTCAATATCTGTCAGGATAGATGAGCCAGTTGTTGTAAATCCTGAAACTGATTCAAATACAGCGTCTATAAATGAGGGTATAGCATCTGATAAATAAAAAGGCAAGCTTCCGATAATACCCATAGATACCCATGCCAATGATACTATGATATATCCATCCTTAGTTTTTAACTCATTATATGATCTTTTCGTAATCAATATCAAAATTGAGCCTAAAATTATGGGAATAAGGACAGATACTACAATGGGTATTATAAGCTCTCTTTCATTGAAATAAAAAACCCATGGAAGGCTCGTTAACATAAACAGGCCAATAACAATCAATATCTTGCCTTCAATGTTAAAAACATATCTTAGATTCATCATATTCTTAACTGTATTTCAATTAATTTTTCCGTATGAACTTTATTTTTTATCAGGGGACGTGGCTAAAACATAGAAGTATTTCCACACAATAAAGAATTTAAAGGCGAACATTTTTGCTTTTTAATGGGCAAATAAACGAATTTATTTGAGTTTCTTAAAAAATTTAACGGGATAAAATTAATTGGTTCTGTTGAATATATCGGTAAAAGATCATTGTGTAGCAATCCTTTGCATATTACATAACCTTTATTTTATTAAGGAATATTTAAAACCCGATATATGTTATGCTGAGGATGGCAGCCATATTTTTTATAGCAAAACCTTCTAATTCA
>JBNJFN010000231.1:0-5557 GCA_051746885.1 Bacteroidota bacterium
TTTCGGCGGGCAGGCAAAGTAAATTATTTTTATTTTAGAATTTTAGGTTCAATTTCCTAATCTGTCCTATTTTTACAGTTCATGAAAATGAATCGGCAGGATGCTATATCGGCTATGAATGAAAGGGGAAAGAAGCATGTTCCCTTCGTTTTCCTCATTGATTACCCGATGAATGAGTGTATGGTGTTATCTTCTTCTGAGGCTTTTCGCAATGGCATTTTGTTCAATTTTAACGGCTATAAGAATTACTACCCCCATTCTCCCGGGAAGAAACGAACTTTTATTTCAAACCTTCAACCTGTTTGCTATGACAGATACCTTGAGGCATTCCGTTATGTCCAAAAAGAATTGAATATGGGGAATTCTTATCTGGTAAATCTTACTTTTCCCACACAGATTGAGTTGAATGGTTCCCTTGAAGATGTATTTCACTATAGCAAAGCCATTTATAAGTTGCTATACAAAAATGACTTCGTTGTCTTTTCTCCGGAAAGTTTTGTTCGCATCACCGGTGGAAAAATATTTACCAATCCCATGAAAGGGACTATAAACGAAGAAATACCCGGAGCTAGAGAACGTATCCTGGAAGATCCCAAGGAACGGGCAGAGCATGCTACCATTGTGGACCTGCTTCGGAATGACTTAAGCCGGTTTTCAAAACAGGTGCGGGTTGACAGGTTCAGGTATATCGATCTGATAAAAAGCAACAACAGAAGACTCCTGCAAGTTAGTTCAGAGATTTCCGGGATTCTGCCCCGGGAGTATAAATGTCTTCTGGGTGATATCGTATTTTCTTTGCTACCAGCAGGCTCGGTTACAGGAGCCCCGAAATACAAAACCCTGGAAATCATAGACACTGCGGAAAAATACAACCGGGGTTTTTATACAGGGATTGCAGGCTATTTTGATGGCGAAAGGCTCGAAAGTTGTATCCTGATCCGATTCATTGAACGTAAACAGACCCATTATCTTTATAAGAGTGGTGGCGGGATTACTGCAATGAGCAATCCTGAAGGTGAATACCGCGAACTAATCGATAAAATCTATGTACCGACTGATTGAAAGCATACTGATCGAAAACCGGCATCCCCATTTAATGGAATACCACAACAGGCGTTTCAATAATGCCTGCAGGCATCTTTTTAATATGGCTGCAAACTTTGATTTGAACCGCTATATCAAATTTGATCCCGGGATTACAAACGAAAGGTATAAATACAGAATTCTGTTTGACGGAGATACATTTGAAACACAAATTCAGAGATACATTCAAAGAAAAACGGAAACCCTTAGATTGGTGAAGGTTGACGACATAGAATATCCCTATAAAACTACAGACAGGCAAAAGCTTGATGAAGCTTTCGGATGGCGTAATTACTGTGATGACGTGATCATTGTAAGAAAAGGTATGATTACCGATGCTTATTTTTCAAATATTCTGCTTTTCGATGGAAAGAACTGGATAACGCCTGCCAAACCATTGCTTGAAGGCGTGCAACGAGCTTTTTTGCTTGACAAAAAACGGATTATTGAAAAGGATGTGTCAATCGATGAAATTTACAACTACAAGTACATCAAACTCATCAATGCGATAATTCCCTTTGAAAAAGCTGATGTTGTGGATGTATCTAAAGGTGTTTTTGAATGATTGCAAAAGTAACCATCAAGATTTGCTGACCATTTGCTCTAAAAGAAGGTTGAAGATAAAAATAACCCGCTTAATTTAAGCGGGTTATTTTATTTCTTTGTGCCCAGGACTGGACTCGAACCAGCACTCCCTAATGGGAACATGGCCCTCAACCATGCGCGTCTACCATTTCCGCCACCTGGGCCTCCTATATTTTGGGCTTACAAAAATATAAATTTCTTTTACAAATCAAATGGAATATAACTTCAAATGTTGGGTATTTATTTTTATTTTGGCTTCATAAATATTTAATGATATGCATAGATATATTTTTATTCCAGAACCAAATGTAAGAAGCATCTTCAATTGCTTTGTTCTTACCATTTTGATGGGTGCATTATTTACCAGGTGTTCACCCTCAGATTCCAGTCAGGATGGTTCCCGGGAGCCTTCTGACTATGAAGCCGATGTTGTCGTTTATGGAGGCACTTCGGCAGCAGTAACGGCAGCCGTTCAGGCAGCTAAAATGGACAAAGAAGTGATCATGGTATCTCCTGCGGAGCATCTGGGTGGGCTTTCGTCCAGCGGACTGGGCTTTACGGATGTCGGTGACAAAAGTGTAATTGGCGGCCTTTCACGGGAATTTTATCACCGGGTTTACCAGCATTACCAGAAATCTGAAGCCTGGGAATGGCAGGAAGAATCAGAATTTGGCAACAGAGGCCAGGGCGTCCCTGCTATTGACGGAGAAAACCGTACCATGTGGATATTCGAGCCCCATGTAGCTGAAAAGGTCTACGAGAACTTCATTGATGAATATGATATCACCGTTCACCGGGATGAATGGATAAACCGGAAAGATGGTGTGGTAAAAGAAGCGGGAAACATTGTTTCCATGGAAACTTTGAGCGGCAATACCTATAAAGCCGAAATGTTTATAGATGCGACTTATGAAGGTGATCTGATGGCCGCAGCAGGTGTGGATTATCATGTAGGCCGTGAAGCCAACAGTAAGTACGACGAAGACTGGAACGGCGTACAAACCGGTGTGTATCATCACAGCCACTATTTTGAGCCCGGCGTTGATCAAGTTGATCCTTATTATTCGCCGGGTGATCCCAGTAGCGGTATCATTCCGGGGGTTTCCACGGATCCTCCCGGAGAAAAGGGCTCAGGAGATAAAAAGATACAGGCCTACTGTTTTCGCATGTGTTTGACCAAACATCCAGATAACAAGGTCCCTTTCTCCATGCCGGAGAGTTACAATGCAGATCGATACCTAGTGTTGCTGCGATTGTATGAGTCCGGCTGGCATGAGCGGGCAAATGTGTTTCAAAAGTTTGACGCCGTTCCCAACCGGAAAACGGATGTGAACAACCATGGTCCGTTCAGTACAGACAATATCGGCATGAATTACGAATACCCCGAAGGCTCTTATGCCAAAAGAAAAGAGATCATCAAGGAACATGAAGCCTACCAAAAAGGCCTGATGTATTTCCTTGCCAATGATCCCAGGGTACCCGATACGATACAAAATGAGGTGAAACAATGGGGCCTTGCTAAAGATGAATTCGAGGACAATGACAACTGGCCCTACAAATTATACATTCGTGAGGCCCGGCGTATGATCGGGGATTACGTGATGACCGAGCACGATATATTAGGCGAGAGGGAAGTTCCCAAACCTGTAGGCATGGGTTCCTATACAATGGACTCCCATAATGTACAGCGATACATCACCCCCGATGGCTATGTGCAGAATGAGGGAGATATCGGAATAAGCGTACCCGAGCCCTATCAGATATCTTACCGTTCATTAATCCCGAAAGAAAAGGACTGTGAGAATTTAGTGGTGCCGGTGTGTGTATCCAGCTCACATATTGCATTTGGTTCGATCCGTATGGAGCCTGTATTTATGATACTGGGACAAAGCGCAGGAACTGCCGCTGCTCTTGCTATTGATGAAAATATGGCATTACAGGATTTACCTTATGAATTATTAAAAGAACAATTGTTAGATGATGGACAGATTCTTGAAAATTAGTCAAGATCGGGGAAAGTATTTGAAAATGAATGGTCTTAAATAAGGATAAACGGTCCACAGGAAGATGTGTCTTATCTTGATGAACACCAGAATGCACTAATTTCATTTCGAAATGAACAGACGAGATTTTATTGAAAGGATAACAATGGGTAGTGTTGCAATGGGTTCACTGCCTTTATTGAGTTTTTCTAATAACATTTTTGAAAAAAGCGTTCGAATGAAAAGTTTGACAGATGAGCTTTCTGCAGATGTAGTAATAGCGGGAGGCGGACTTGGAGGTTTGGCTGCAGCCATGGGATCATTGCGTAACGGGTTGTCTGTTATATTAACAGAAGAAACGGATTGGGTCGGTGGTCAGTTAACCCAGCAAGGGGTACCTCCGGATGAACACAGATGGATTGAGACCCATGGGGCACCCAAACTATACCGGAATTTTCGAGATGCGGTAAGGGAATATTATAAACGAAATTACCCCCTCACAGAAAAGACCAGGGATCATCAGCATTTAAATCCCGGAGACGGTGCGGTGTCCCGATTGTGTCATGAACCACGTGTAGCTCTTGCTGTGTTGCTGAATATGCTGGCTCCTTATTTAAGTTCGCGAAAGCTTACCCTTCTTCTGGAAAACAAGATTGTAGCTGCTGATGTAAGCGGGGATCAGGTTCGTTACCTGCAAAGTAAAAGTATCCGGAGTGGGAAGAAGGTAACACTAAACGCTCCCTATTTTGTGGATGCCACAGAATTGGGTGAATTGTTGCCCCTGACCGGAACGGAATATGTGTCGGGAGCCGAATCCCGGAAAGAAACCGGTGAATTGCATGCTGCAGATGAAGCGGATCCAACAAACAATCAGGCCTATACCCATTGCTTTTCTATGGATTATATTCCAGGTGAGAACCACGTAATACCCAAACCCAGTGAATATGACTTTTGGCGAAATTTCGAACCTGAAATGGAACCTCCCTGGCCTGGGAAATTGCTTGAACTTAATTATCCCAACCCTTCTACTCTTGAACCGAAACGGTTGGGTTTTCATCCTGAAGGGGACAAAACTGGTGATGCCCTTAATCTATGGCTTTATCGGCGAATCATTAATCCGGAAAATTTTAAACCGGGTACCTATCAAGGAGGCATTACACTTGTGAACTGGCCCCAGCACGACTATTTTCTTGGAAATATAATCGATGTGAGCGATGAAGAATTTGAAAAACATATCAACCGTGGAAAACAGTTAAGCCTATCCCTCCTGTACTGGCTTCAAACCGAAGCTCCCCGCCCTGATGGCGGAAAGGGCTGGCCAGGCTTACGACTACGTAACGACATTATGGGCACTGAGGACGGATTGGCTAAATACCCTTATGTTCGGGAATCACGTCGGATTAAAGCAGAATTTACAATTCTGGAAGAACATGTTGGGGCCGAAAACCGTGCCATGGTTACCGGAAAAGAATCAGTTGATAAAGCAGCAGACTTTTACGACAGTGTTGGGATTGGCTATTACCATATTGATTTGCACCCCAGTAGCGGAGGAGATAACTATATTGATTTTGGTTCATTGCCATTTCAAATACCGATGGGAGCCCTGTTGCCCAAACGGATAAAAAACCTGCTTCCTGCCAACAAAAACATTGGTACCACGCATATTACCAATGGCTGTTACCGTCTGCATCCGGTAGAGTGGAGTATTGGTGAAGCGGTAGGGGTATTGGTAACATATGCAAAGAAAAAAGGAGTTATTCCTCGTGCAATCCGGGAAAATGAAAACATGCTGAATGAATTCCAGAAGTTAATAAGATCGCAGGGTATAGAGACTCATTGGCCGGATAGGTGATTAAAATATTATTTATCCGTAATTCTCTTCTGTACCTTCTCGCTTTTCAATTCAC
>JBNJFN010000232.1:0-5546 GCA_051746885.1 Bacteroidota bacterium
AGGATCAGTGTCAATTTAAAAGAGTCAGTTTTATACATTATCGATCAGGAAGTTATTGAAACATTAAAATTCTGCAAATATATGGAAGCACCAGAATCAAGATCCAAAACACAAACCGGTTCGGTTAAGAAAAAGGTAAAAGGGGCGGAAGCCGTTATTTTATCCCTCCTGGAAGAGGGGGTGAATCAAATATTCGGTTATCCCGGCGGTTCTATCATGCCTGTATATGACAGTTTGATGAATTATGAAGAAACCCTTAATCATTTGCTTGTGCGTCACGAGCAGGGAGCGGTGCATGCCGCACAGGGCTATGCAAGAGCTTCAGGAGAAACCGGTGTTGTTATGGCTACCTCCGGACCGGGGGCTACCAACCTGATGACCGGCATATCCGATGCCAATATTGATTCCACACCGCTGGTGTGTATTACCGGTCAGGTACCTGATACGCTCCTTGGTACCGATGGTTTTCAGGAGGTCGATATTATCGGTGTTTCCGCTCCGGTGACGAAGTGGAATTTTCAGATTACCAAACCCGAAGAAATACCCGGAGCCATAGCAAAGGCATTTTATATTGCAAGGTCAGGCCGCCCCGGCCCCGTACTTATTGATCTTACCAAGAATGCACAATTTGGTGAACTGGATTTTCAATATGAAAAATGTACTGAAATACGGAGTTATAAACCTGTTCCCGACATTGAAATGGACCAGATTCCAAAAGCTGCTGAATTGATAGATAATTCGGAAAAACCCATGGCGCTTATTGGTCAGGGTGTGATTCTGGGACAGGCCGAAAAGGAATTGAAGGATTTTCTCGATAAAACCGGCATTCCGGCTGCATCAACCCTGTTAGGTCTCTCGGCCTTACCCAATGATTATCCCAATTATGTCGGATATTTGGGAATGCACGGAAATTATGCCCCCAATGTTCTGACCAATGAAGCCGATTTGCTTATTTCAATAGGCATGCGCTTTGACGACAGGGTTACAGGAAAGTTGAGCACCTACGGGGAAAATGCCCGGATAATTCATATGGACATTGATCCGGCTGAAATAGACAAAAATGTGAAGGCTGATGTTCCTGTACTGGGTGATGTTAAGGAAACTCTGCCTTATCTGACCGAAGAAGTAAAGGAAAATTCATTTCCCGAATGGATCAAACGCTTCAGGGAATATGAGGATGAAGAATACAACAGGATAATAAAGGATCATTATGATGAAACGAGGAAACATATTCGGATGACGGATGTGATCCTGGAGTTGAACGAAAAGGGAAGAGATTCGCTTCTCGTAACCGATGTGGGACAGCATCAGATGATCGCATGCCGCTATTTTCATTTTACACATCCAAGAAGTCTTATAACCTCAGGTGGTCTGGGAACTATGGGATTTGGTTTGCCTTCGGCTGTGGGGGCTCAGGTAGGCACCCCCAACCGGCAGGTTGTTGCAGTAGTGGGAGATGGTGGCTTCCAAATGACTATGCAGGAACTCGGCACAATCGCTCAGTCCAATATTCCTTTAAAAATTATTATTCTGAACAATTCGTATCTTGGTATGGTCCGTCAGTGGCAGCAATTGTTTTTTAAAAAACGGTATTCCTCAACTCCAATAACAAGTCCGAACTATATGAAAATAGCCGAAGGATACGGGTTGAACGCAAGCAGAATCACGCAGCTTTCTGAAGTACCTGAAGCGCTCGATGCAATGTTTGCAACTGAGGGCCCATATTTACTGGAAGTTGTTGTGGAAAAAGAGGATAATGTGTTCCCAATGATTGCTCCGGGCACCAGCGTTTCTGACATCATGCTCGGTCCACCGAAGGAAAATGACAATGAATAATAATTAAATTAATATAATATTCTCTTATAAAACTAAAATTAATAAGATATGAAAGACCAAAAAGAACTGTACACCATTACTGTATTCACAGAAAATCATCCCGGGCTGCTGAGCCGGATAGCCAATATCTTTACGCGTAGAAAACTGAACATTGAAAGCCTGACCGTATCCGGTTCCGAGTACGAAGGCATCCATCGGTTCAACATTCTTCTTAAAATTTCGGAGGAACAGGTTAACAAGGTGCTTAAACAAATAGAAAAGCAAGTGGAAGTGTTTGATGCTTTCGCCCGTAAAGAGGAGAATACTACTCAGCATGAGACAACTCTTTTTAAAATCCCTACCAATCAAATGCTTGAGTCTTCGGAAATAGAAAGCCTGATCAGAAAATACGATGTAAGACTGATGAAGGTCAATTCCGACCATACCTATTTTGAGAAATCGGGTAGTCAGTCGGAAATAAACCAGATGATTGAGGAGATGAAAAATCACTGTGACGTCCGGTATATCAGATCGGTAAAATCTACTTTTACCAAATCAGATGGCAAGTTGGCCAATATATTGTAGAATCGTTAAATATCAAATTAAATAAGTACATTATGGCGAAAATACGCTTTGGTAATGAAGAAGAAAACGTGGTAACCAGGGAAGAGTTTCCACTGAAAAAAGCAAAAGAAACTTTAAAGAATGAAACTGTTGCAGTAATCGGGTATGGCGTTCAGGGGCCGGCTCAGGCATTAAACCTGAAAGACAATGGTATTGATGTTGTTGTGGGTCAGGCACCTGAATTTAAAGATGATTGGAATAAAGCGGTTAATGACGGCTGGGAACCTGATAAAACCTTGTTTCCTGTGGAAGAAGCAGTTAAAAGAGGAACCATTGTACAGTATCTTGTTTCAGATGCTGCTCAGATGATGATTTGGGATCAAGTGAAACAAAATCTGAATGACGGAGATGCACTGTATTTTTCTCATGGTTTTTCAATAACCTATAAAGATCGAACCAAGGTTATACCTCCGGACAACGTAGATGTCATCATGGTAGCTCCCAAAGGTTCGGGCACCAGCCTGCGCAGTCTGTTTAAAGAAGGCCGGGGCGTGAATTCCAGCTATGCCATTCACCAGGATGCTACCGGCAATGCCTGGGATCGGGTAATTGCCCTCGGAATAGGTGTAGGAAGTGGTTACCTGTTTGAAACTACTTTTGAGAAGGAAGTGTTCAGTGATCTTACCGGAGAAAGGGGCAGCCTGATGGGTGCCATACAGGGACTCTTCCAGGCACAGTTCAATGTGTTGAGGAAGAATGGCCATTCTCCTTCCGAAGCATTTAATGAAACCGTTGAAGAGCTCACCCAAAGCCTGATGCCACTGGTAGCGGCAAAAGGAATGGATTGGATGTATGCCAATTGTTCCACTACTGCTCAGCGGGGAGCGCTCGATTGGTACCCTAAGTTTCAGAAAGCACTGGAACCCGTTTTTGACGAACTTTACCAAAAAGTTTCCAGCGGAGAAGAAGCTCAGCGTGCTATTGATATCAACAGTCAACCCGATTACAGGGAAAAGCTTCATGAAGAGCTCAAAGAATTACACGACTCTGAACTATGGACAACAGGAAGTCAGGTACGTAAATTAAGACCGGAAAGTTAGTTTTGTTGGGATCTCTTTATGAGGTCCCATTCTTTCTTTTGTCGGTGTAGCAGACTCTTTCTTCTTTGAGGTGGCAAAGAATTAAACACGAATAAAACCGGATTGTTAGTTCCGGTAAAACAAAAAAGTATATATTATGTCAAAGCCATTACAGAATATGCACATAGAGGTTATGGATACAACCTTACGTGACGGTGAACAAACTTCAGGAGTCTCTTTCAGTGAACTGGAGAAACTCACTATTGCCAAAAAGCTGTTGGCCGATGTCAAAGTTGACCGGATAGAGATTGCCTCAGCACGGGTATCGAGGGGAGAGTTTGAGGCTACCCGAAAGATTACAGAATGGGCCGGTAACAATGGTTATCTGAACCAGGTTGAGGTACTTGGTTTTCTCGATGGAACTAAGTCACTGGAATGGATTGAACAGTCCGGCGCCAGAGTGGTGAACCTGCTAACCAAGGGTTCGATCAACCACCTGAAGTATCAGCTTAAAAAGAGTAAAGAACAGCATGTTAAAGATATCAGAGACTTTATTCAAAAAGCCACAGATATAGGGCTGGAGGTGAACGTATATCTTGAAGACTGGTCGAATGGCATGAATAATTCCAAAGATTATGTGTTTTACTATATAGATAATCTGCAGCATGAACCGGTAAAACGATTTATGCTTCCGGATACATTGGGTATCCTCGAGCATAATGAAGTTTATCAGTATTGTTTGGAGATGATTGAGCGTTATCCCGAACTGCATTTCGATTTTCATGCCCATAACGACTACGACCTGTCTATTGCCAATTCTTACGCAGGGTTAAATGCCGGAATGAAGGGAGTACATACCACAGTGAACGGACTGGGTGAACGGGCGGGAAATGCCCCTTTATCCAGTGTGGTCGGAATGATTAAAGACCACATGGATCTTGAGATCAATGTGGATGAATCTCAGTTGTATCCCGTAAGCAAACTGGTAGAAAGCTTTTCTGGCGTCCGTATTCCTTCCAATAAACCCTTGATCGGAGAAAATGTGTTTACACAGACATGTGGCGTTCATGCCGACGGAGACAGCAAAAAGCAGCTTTATTACAATGAACTGTTGCCGGAACGGTTTGGCAGAAAAAGGAAATATGCCCTGGGAAAAACATCAGGCAAGGCCAACATTAAGAAAAACCTTGAAGCATGGGGCATATCCCTGGATCCCGAATCTATGGAGAAAGTTACACAAAGAGTCATTGAACTGGGTGATAAAAAAGAACATGTGAGTTCAGAAGATCTTCCCTATATTGTTTCCGATGTATTGAACACGACTATGGTGGATGAGAAGATTAAAGTGGTGGGATATACCCTTTCGCTTACCAAAGGGCTTCGACCTGTGGCTTCTCTTAATGTGGAGATAGATAATGTACAATACCAGGAGACTTCAGAAGGCGATGGTCAGTATGATGCCTTTATGAAGGCGCTGAAGAAGATATACAGCAATATGGAAAAGGAATTTCCCAAGCTTATCGATTATATGGTTACTATCCCACCGGGCGGCAATACGGATGCGCTTGTTGAAACGATTATTACATGGGAATATGGAAACGAGGAATTTAGAACAAGGGGTCTGGATGCCGATCAGACCGAATCGGCAATTAAAGCTACCACTAAAATGTTGAATCTCCTCGAAAACCGAATGGAGATGAAGACTCATGATCAGCGAAAAATGCAGACATCCAAATAGTATGGCGGCTTATTTTTATTGGTTTTAAATTATCAGATCTTGTATCTTTTATAATTTGGAATCGTAAAACAACAAAAAGCAAAAATTTAGCACTTCTTTAAATATTCTTTTTCGGGTTAATTTTAGGTTTAGGGTTGAAGAACGCATCAGGCAGCAGTCTGATGCGTTTTTTATTGTATCCCCATTCTGTATTGAGTAAATTCCAAAAGAATATTCCATAAGTTTTCTCATGTGCCTCATGTGGTTTAATATTTTTGAACCACATGAGGTACATGAGAATATATAAGAAGAACCAAATATTATTTCAAACTGATCTTAAACGCATACGCATGCTCGCAGGGTCTCTCAGA
>JBNJFN010000233.1:0-5510 GCA_051746885.1 Bacteroidota bacterium
CCGATTATGACGATTGCTAAGATGATCTGTAAAACTGTTTTCATTTTTTGTTGGCTTTATTTTTAAATTTGCTTTCCGCAAATATAAAAAAAGTAGATCAAATTAAAATTTGTTTGAGTAAATAATTGCTAAGATGTTAAAAAAACATATTGAAGATAAACTGATTAAGAATCTAAAATATACACCTACCGAAAGTCAGAAAAGATTGTTTGCTTCTCTTGCTGATTTCATAATCAACTGGGGCGGGGATGAGATCTTTCTGATCACAGGATATGCAGGCACAGGAAAAACGACAACCATCAAAGCGTTGATTAATACTTTATATTCGTTCAAAATAAACAGCATTTTAATGGCACCTACCGGCAGGGCCGCCAAGGTGCTCAGTTCATATACTTTTAAACCTGCATATACCATCCATAAAAAGATTTACCGGCAGAAATCTGCTAAAGATGGTTTTGGTGATTTTGCCCTGGATAAAAACCTGTATAAAAATACTTATTTTATAGTTGATGAAGCTTCAATGATTTCCAACCAGTCATTTGAGCTCTCGATTTTTGGCAGCGGCCGGCTTCTTGATGATCTGATTGAATATGTTTACCAGGGCCATTCCTGTAAATTGATACTTCTCGGGGATACGGCCCAACTGCCTCCTGTTAAGATGGACTTGAGTCCGGCTCTTGATCCCGGGCAAATGGAAGGTTATGGCTTGAATGTCAAACAGGCCTTTTTATCTGATATCTTACGACAAAGCAAGGAATCGGGAATATTGTTTAATGCAACCATATTAAGGCAAATGATAGAACAAGAAACATCTGATTACCCTAAACTACAGTTGAATGGTTTTCCTGACATTGAACGCACGGTTGGTTCGGAAATGGTTGAGCTGATTTCAGATTCCTATGATCAATATGGTATAGAGGAAACAGTTATAGTAACCCGTTCCAATAAAAGAGCGAACAATTTTAACCAGGGAATCAGAAACCAGATACTCTGGAGAGAAGAAGAACTGGCAATTGGTGATTTCCTGATGGTGGTCAAGAACAACTACTTCTGGATAGATGAAGAGGAAAAACTGGATTTTATTGCCAATGGGGATATTGTAGAGGTAGTTGACATAAAGGGATATCAGTCATTATATGGTTATCGTTTTGCCGATCTCACCCTCCGATTTGTTGATTATGATAATATTGAGATTGATGCAAAAATATTGATGGATACACTCTACACCAATCAGGCTTCACTCTCAAAGGAAGAGAATCGAAACCTGTTTCAAAGTGTTATAGAGGATTATCAGGATATCAAGACCAAAAAAGCAAGGTATAAAAAAGTACGGGAGAATCCTTATTTCAACGCTTTACAGGTGAAGTTCGCTTATGCGGTTACCTGTCATAAGGCACAGGGAGGCCAATGGAAGGTGGTTTTTGTAGATCATGGTTATATAACCGAAGAAATGATCAATAAGGAGTTTTATCGGTGGCTTTATACAGCTTTTACCCGCGCAACGGAGAAATTATACCTGGTGAATTTTCATAAATCCTTTTTTCCTGACGAAGATGTATTTTGAATAATAAAGATTTGATTATCAGTAATTTTAATTGGATATCACTCCCTGTTACCTGAGACTATTATTCGTTTGTCCCGGCAGGTATGATATTCCATCTGTATGGTTACATGATGAATATTAAATGAATGTTTTAATTTACTTTCCAGGTCTTTTCTTATTTCATCTGCTTCCTGCATGGAATAGTTGTTGCTGACATCAGCATGACATTCTAAATGTACCTGATTGTCAGATAAGCGCCATACATGAATGTGGTGAATGTTTTCTACTTTCGGATGGCTTTCCAGATTATGCTTTATTTCGTTAATATCCAAGTATTCCGGAGTAGCCTGCATCAAAATTTCTACTGTCTCTTTTAATACTCCATATGTTGCCCGAAGGATAAAAACGCCAATGATGAAAGTTAACAGGGGATCAATCCAGTAAATATCCAGATAAAGGATTAACAGGGAAGCCACAATGACTCCTGCCGATGATAAGGTATCACCCAGTAGATGCAGATAGGCAGCTTTAATGTTCAGGCTCTTCACGGAATCTCCATGAAGGAGAAAAACAGAGATTAGATTCGCCAAAAGGCCTATTACGGCAACGATCAGCATCATCTCTCCCTGAATAGGCTCAGGCTCGGTCAGGCGGTGATATGCTTCATAGAATAAATATATGGATATGACTATAAGTATAATGGCATTCAGCAATGCGGCCAGAATTTCAATTCTTTTATATCCAAAGGTGTTTTTTGGGGTGGAACCTTTTTTACCAATTATTAAGGCCATATAAGATATAAATATGGAAAATGTGTCGCTCAGATTGTGCAGGGCATCAGAGATAAGGGCAAGTGAATTGGATAAAATGCCCCCGGCAAATTCGACAATGGTTATGATCAGGTTAAGAAAGATACTGATCACTACATTTCTTTTTTTGGGCGAATTGGATGGGGATATGTCGTGTTTTTGATGATGCATTTGCTGCTGTTTTTTCCGGTGAATCTATTGTCTGTCTGTTGAAAATTCTTCTATATGTCAAAAACAATGCCTGAAAAGAAAAGTTGATCGTTATCCGGTTTTGTTTTCCAATCAAACCGATAAATTTCATGAAAATAAGACCGATGCATGCCAAACTGACATCCATTATTCTTCCATATATTCACCGATAATCTGTTCTATCTTGATCAGAAAATATCGTTCATCTTTTTCAGGCAGCTTTAATTTTTTAATGGCATATTCTGCTTCTTGCTGAAGCCAGGGGATGAGCATGTGTTCATTGTTGTAACCGAGTTGGCTGTCATCCCATAAGATATTTATTAGCCGTGATTTAAGTGTTTCAAGTATGTTCTCGGCCTGATGTTTTTTAGCCTCATTCATATTTATAAGTAATGTATTGCTAAAGAACAGTTTACCATGTACAAAGTTAAATTTTTTATTTTTTGGTTCAAAGCTTATTATTAAGGTGTAATTATAAAGCCTGACAAATTTTGTAAAAGATAACCTGGAAATTCCCGCTGACAGAATTTTTATAAATTTTATCAACATTCAGCCCCATATGTGGGGATTTAACGGAAGCACATTCTGGTTTTATGTTTGTGTTGTTTTGACATTATTTTTTACTGATTGATTCAGGAAACACCAATGGTATGTTTTTTGTCAAATCATTATAGGAAATAAACTTAAAAATTGTGTTACATCATACATTATGACCTTCAAAAAAATAATTGAAAATCATAAAAAAGCTTCCGGGTTTATTGCAAACAGGGAATTGGCATTTGCGCTGGATGTTTTATATAATATGGCAAAAGAAGCTGAATCCGATTATTTTAACATTCAACTGGATAAACATAAGGAAACCTATATCAATATACTGAATCATGCTTTCAACGCAGTCGATGATCCCAAAAGGGAGGAAATTTATCAACATTTATTGAGGTCTGTACTGGAGGTTGGTGATCAGCTCAGAGAACATTTATTGGTTAGATCGGGAAGTTCATCCATCTATAAAACGAAATGGAGATTAGAGCAGGAGATTGCTTCGGAAGAAACAGACTATCAGGATTTAATTGAAAGACTCACCGTTGATCAGAAACTTGATGATTTGCTCAGGGATTCCAACATTCAGACAGGAAATCAGCAGGTATCGGAAGAAGAGAGAAGTGAGCTTCATAGTAAGATATTTAGAATTGTCTGGTTAACAGATAAATTTGGAGAAGCTGAGTATAAGCTTTTGGAAACCATTAATGATTCTGAAAAACTTCCCTGGTATGATAAATCGCTTTTTGTTAGTGCGTTAACTTTAAGTGTTTTGCGTTGTTTTGACAGCAGAAAGATTGAGTTGTTGTTCAGGCTTTACGAAAAAGGGGAGGAGCAGGTATGGCACAGGGCGCTGGTAGGTATGCTGTTCGCATTTTATAAATATGATGAGCGGATTGACCTGTATCCGGAACTGATGGATAAACTTGATTCTTACAGGGGAAATGAAGAACTGGAAAGAAATATTGAAGCCATAATCATTCAGACGCTGAAATCTAAAGAAACCGAGGAGATCACAAAGAAATGGGAAGAGGAGATTCTGCCTGAGATTTTGAAGATGAGGCCCAATATCGAAAAAAAGCTGGATCTGGAAAATATTGTATCGGAGCAGTTCTTTGAAGATAAAAATCCCAATTGGGAAAAGGTTTTTGAGGATTCACCGGATCTTTTGGATAAAATCCAGGAGTTTTCAAAAATGCAGATGGAGGGCTCAGATGTTTTCATGAGCGCATTCGGGCGCTTAAAACATTTTTCATTCTTTAAACTTATCAGTAATTGGTTCATTCCATTTTATAAGGAAAATCCGGATATAGCCTCTTCTGTATCGGGAGATGAAAGCCAGGACCTTTCCCCGCTGGTTGAAAAACTGGAATCTTCTCATTTTATGTGTAATTCCGATAAGTATTCTTTCTGTCTGAACCTTCAATACATACCCACTGAGCAGAAAAATACCATGATGCAGCTTTTTAATGAGGAAATGAAACAGATGGAGGAGATCGGTCAGAATGAAGAACTGCTCAATGATTTTGCCAGAAGTAAAAGCATATATACTCAGTACCTTCAGGATATTTACAGGTTTTTTAAGCTCCACCCGCTCAAAAAAGAGATTGAGGATATTTTTGAGTTTAAACTGGATATATACAATACCAAATTTTATAATCGCATAGTTGAAAATAAGAAGATAAGAAGGAATATTGCAGAGTTTTATTTTGAAAGGGAACAATATGATCAAGCGGTGGAAGTTTTCAAGAACCTGGAAGAAAATGAGCAAAATGAAGCGGAAGTGATAGAGAAGATCGCCTATAGTTACCAGCGGATGGGATATTATCAGGAAGCTTTGGATTATTATCTTAAAGCGGAACTTTATGATACCAATAGAGCATGGGTGATCAAAAAGATAGCCCTCTGCTATCGATATCTTGACAATCCTGAAAAAGCCCTGGAATATTATCAGCAAGCAGAAAACTATGAGCCTGATAATCTTTATATTCAGGCATTTATCGGGCACAGCCTTTTCCAGCTTAAAAGATATGAAGAAGCTTTGAAATACTATTTTAAGGTAGAATATCTGGCTCCCGAAAATGCCAAGATCAGAAGACCTATTGCCTGGTGTTCATTTGTTTTGGGTAAATATGAAACAGCTGAAAACTATCTTCATAAACTGCTGGAACAGGAAAGCAACTATTTTGATTATATCACGCTGGGTCATGTTTATTGGTGTATGAATGATCTGGAAAAGGCTCAGGAATCGTATAAAAATGCTGTCATTCAAGAAGACAGCAGCTTTGAAAAATTCACAGAGGCTTTTTTGGATGACCGTAAATATTTGGAACAGCACGAAATAGACCCCCTTGAAGTAAACTTAATGCTTGACAAGGTGAAATACTCAATGGAAGAAAGCAGATAGGAATTTCTTTTTGTAAGAAAAC
>JBNJFN010000234.1:0-5477 GCA_051746885.1 Bacteroidota bacterium
ACTAAAGATCCTTCCGCAGATTGCTCTCAAATTCGTTCAATATCTGATGCTCTTTATTGAAAGGACAATTTCCGGTATATTTGTTATTTTTGTGAATATGAAAAATAGGCAAACAGGATAGGTCAACTGATTTGCTGCTAAACCGGAAATAATCATGTTTCTTTGTCTTTAACAAATAACCGCTCAGTTAATCAATTGATAATTAGATTAAAACGCTTACCAAGTCTGAAATCATGGATCTCAATCACAAAATAGACAAAATATTACGGGAGATTCGGGAAATAGAAAAGTATATCCTTGATTTCAGAAATACGGGTTCCATTTCCAAAGATGAAATGGAAAACCTTAAGAAAAGAGTCCGTGATCTGTATAGCGAGCTAAAACATATCAAGCGCAATCACCCATATGATGATTCATACCCTGATGAAAACATTCCTTTTCAGCATCAGGAGCCAGATAAAAAGAAAACAGCCGGTGCAGAACAACAGAAACATGGTGATCAAGAAAAAGAGAGAGGCGTAAAACCCTTCGAAGAGAAGCGGGAGATCAAAATAAGGGCTGAGGACCCCTCTGCAGAAAAAACCAAAACCCCCGCTATTTCTAAACCCTATCAAATAAAGAAACATCTTAAAACATATCTCGGCTCGACCAGGGTATGGCTCATAGTCATTCTTCTTTTTGCAGGATTAATTATCTATACCGGCTATAATACATTACATGGCAAATATGGTGATCTTCCTGATACACAAACATTAAAAAATATCAAGCAGGCGCTTGCCACCGAAATATATACCAGGGATGGGCAGTTGATGGGACGGTACTATTTCGAGAACAGGAACAGCATTCACTTTGAACACATTCCGGCCGAAATCATCCATGCACTTATTTCCACCGAAGATGTGCGTTTTTTTGAGCACCATGGAATCGATACCAGAAGCATCTTTAGGGTAATGTTTCACACCATTTTACTGGGTAATGAAAGTTCAGGAGGAGGCAGCACCCTTACCCAGCAACTGGCAAAAAACCTGTACCCCAGAAGGGGAGACAGCCACTTAGCCCTTATAGGAAGTAAGATACGCGAAATGGTTATTGCCTGGAAGCTGGAAAATTTGTACTCCAAAGAACGGCTTCTCCAAATGTACCTGAATACTGTTCCCTTTGGTGAATATACTTTTGGTATTAAAAATGCCTCCCAGCTCTATTTCAATAAACTGCCTTCAGAATTGAGTCTGGAGCAAGCCTGCACATTAATCGGCATGCTCAAGGGCACCAGCTACTATAACCCCCGCAAAAAACCGGAAAGGGCAAGGGAACGAAGGAATGTAGTGCTTACTCAGATGGGAAAATACGGTTATCTCAACCAGGATACAGCCCAAAAATTAATGAATAAGCCGCTTGGACTGAACTATCATCCCATCGGCCATAATAGCGGATTGGCACCTTACTTACGGGAATACCTCCGCCCGAGGCTCAAAGAATGGTGCAAGAGCCATACAAAACCCAATGGAGAATCCTATAATCTCTATACCGACGGACTCAGAGTATATACAACCATAGACGGTCAACTGCAGGAATATGCAGAAAAAGCAGTAAGCAAACATATGCCCGGGCTTCAAAAGGAGTTCGGGCGTCAGCTAAATACCGAAAACAACCAGGCGTTTCAATCCCTGGCCCGGGAAATCCTCTCCGGTATCCCCGCCTATAAAGATGAATCGGTTTGGAACAGGGAATCTTCCATTTACGAGGAAAAATCAATGGAGATATTCACATGGGACGGACCAGAAACGGTTCAAATGTCACCGATGGATTCGATTAAGCATTATCTTTCCATGCTTAATGCAGGCTTTATGGCCATGAATCCACATAACAGCAATATTTTGGCCTGGCTCGGAGGCATTGATCATCGTTTTTTTAAATACGACCATGTCATTTCAAAACGACAGGTCGGATCCACCTTCAAACCTTTTGTGTATTCCAATGCCCTTAAAAATGGCGCAAAACCCTGTCATTACTATTCCAATGACAGCCTTGTCTACGAAGAATATGACAACTGGTCACCCAACAATGCAAACCGGGAACATGGAGGAATCTATTCCCTTCAGGGCGCATTGGTGAATTCTGTCAATACCATTTCGGTGCAGGTACTGATGGAAGCGGGAATAGATTCAACCATCCAGCTCGCAAAAAATATGGGCATCAACTCCGATTTTCCTGAAGTACCTTCACTGGCCCTTGGTTCCATGACTGCATCAGTAAGAGAAATGGCGGAGGCATATACCGGTTTTGCCAATGAGGGGAAACCTTCGAAAGGAAAAGTGCTGTTGAGAATAGAAAATTCGGATGGCAAAGTTCTGGAAACCTTCGAATCCAAAAACAAGTCCCGGCAGGTACTGGATGAAAAAACTTCCGAGCAGATAACCATGATGCTGCAGGATGTTGTTAAAAAAGGCACCGCCCGCTCCCTTCCGCGTAACTTTAATTATTCGGGTGATGTGGCAGGAAAAACCGGTACAACCCAGGACCATGCAGATGGCTGGTTTGTCGGTTACACACCCAACCTTGTTTTTGCCAGTTGGGTGGGAGCCGAGTATCCTTCTCTTCACTTTAACAATCTCATGTATGGCCAGGGGGCAGCTACTGCGCTTCCCATAGCCGGGTATTTCCTGAATGACCTCCATAAACAACATCCCAATTCCAAATACTTCGGGAATTTTCGCTATCACCGGATTGATACATCTGAATATTCATGCCCCGGTTATATAGATGAAGAAGAAACGGACGAGGTGGAGGAAACAATCCATTACATCAGGAGAACACCGGGTTTGGGAGGCTACTGGTTCGGGACTTCGGATTTCGATGAGACCAAAGATAAGGTAATACTCAGGGATATGGATGAAGACTGGGGTTCTGAGCACGAAGGCCATGAGGACTGGGCCATTGCATGGAAAGGGGCCATCGAAGCTCCTTACTCGGGAAAAGTGAAATTTCAGGCTGAGTCGAGCGGAAAAGTCAGGCTGAAGATAGAAGATAAGCTTGTCCTATCCGGACGCGGTAGATCTTCCGGTACAATATCCATGAATAAAGGCAGAAAGTATCCCATAACGATTACCCATGCTCAATCGGGGGAAGGAGCCCATCTGCGTGTTTACTGGAAATGGCCGGGACAAAACAAAACCCTTATTCCCGGTGATATGTTATTTCATAATAAACAGGATATCCAATCGATCAGGAAGGAAGTGGAAAGAGATTGAAGGAAATGTTAAAAATGAAATAAATATATCATCTAACAATTGTCTAAAAGAACCGCCGGACACTTTATCACCCCAGATTCGGGAAATAAAGTGAACGGGTAATAGAGAAATAAAAGGCATGTGCACTTTAGCCAAACGTTAATACTGGAAAATCCAGCAAAGTAGATAAATTTATATGACGATTCAGATTTATTTGGTTTTAGTTTTAACCTTGATTATCCACTTGATAAGTACACTTTCCTATTCTGTTAGGATTGTTGGGATCAGAACAAGGAAAATCGCCATATCTTTCTCCCTTTTCAATATGATGGTTTTGATTTCCAGGACGTCAAATTCGTTTCAAGCACCTCTATTAGCCAAGTGGATTGAAAATCATATTCGACTGGGTCAAAATCCAGGTACAGATGAGATTCGATTAATATTAATAATGACCACAATTGCGACAATTATCGGTGGATTTTTAATTCCCACATTTCAAAGGATTTTAACGCATGCAGTAAACAGATTTAGTCTGCACAAATCTGTACCCCGGTTATTATTCCATGGATTTGCAAAATCAGGAATCAGACAATTCAGACACGAACTGACAATCCCAAACAAGAAAAATTTTCAGTTCTCAAAGCCGATATTTGATGAATTTCCGGTTAAAATATTCATTTATAATGTCATTGCTGTAGCGATTTTAACTGTAGGTGTTTTGTCTTCGTTATACGCTGGATTAATGGAGCCTGAATTAAGAACGACTTCTGCCACGCTTTCGGCGATTGTAAATGGATTTGCAACGATTTTGTTGTTTGTTTTTATTGACCCTTACCTTTCAGGATTGACCGATGATGTTGTTGAAGGTAAATTCAGTGAAACAGGATTTAGAAAAATAGTTCGATTGATGATATTGAGCAGACTTTTGGGAACGATACTGGCTCAATTCTTATTGGTACCATTTTCAAAAATAATAGTATTGATTGCAAAACTGATATAAAAAAAATCTATAGCACAATTCATAAGGAAATAATTGATATTTGTATGTATGAATAAAATGAAAATCCTCCCGAAAAAGATAAAAAGCCATCCAGCAATGATGAAAAATGGTTCGGCAGAGATGAAAAGCCATTCGGCAAAGATTGAACATATCTCGGCAAAGATCAAAACCCTTTCGGCACAGATATCGAAAGTGATTCGGCTGAAGATGAAAAGGCATTCGGCAAAAATTGAACATATTTCGGCAAAAGATGAAAGGCTTCCCTACCTTTCCCCTGCCTGAAAAGCAAACAAGTGAAAGCACAGAGCGTAATAAAATGAAGCCCTGTGCCAATATCCATTCATTCAACCATCCAATCAATCAATCCCGCCTCCACTCCGTTTCAGCGGGCAGGCACCCAATCATTCAATCTCGCCGGGCAGGCCCGCCTGCTTGCGGGCAGGCAACCAATCATTTAAGCCTTTATAACCACCCACTTACAAATCTTCCTGTGGTTCGGCCGTGTCCTACTCCACCAACGCCGCCAGGGCTGCTCCGACCAAACTGGAATGCTCTACCTGGTTGAATTCATAAAAGCGCTGCCTTTCGCCACTTAAATATTCACCCAGGTACTTTTCAGATAAAGGCTTCAGATTATGCAACTTATAAAAGGTGGTACCCTCAATGGTAATCAAGAAGGGCCGGTCTGCCGATTTTCCCTTATCCGTTTTAAGCACTGCGGCAGCCAGATTGGCAGCAACCAGTTTTGCAGACCGTTCAATCAATCCTTCAATGATCCCGATACACGTTTCTTCATCTTCTTTGTTAGCCATGGACGAATATAGCGGTTCGCGATCCCCTGTGGATTTACTTACGAAATGATTCAATGCTTCAACGGTCAGCTCATCTAATGATAAAATATTATCAGTAGTTTCTTTGGAAAATACATCCTCTTTTGCAGCGGTTTTCAGAACTGAAAGACACAAGCCTCCGAAATATCCGCCGGAAAACATCTTTTCAAAGGTATAGGTCCCGGGATTGCTGGTGGTATTGTCAAAAGCAATATCAAGATCGGCACGTGGCCCTTTTCCGAAATTACCTGTTTCCATATTGATGATCTGATTCTTATCAGGATCAAGATCAGGGTTTTTCTGGATGTTCTGGTTGCTTTCGATGTAACAGGTATTCGTGCCGGTACCCAGGATATAACCAATATATGAATCATAGTTTTTAACTTGAGAGGAGGATTTACCGGCAAGCAGCGTAGC
>JBNJFN010000235.1:0-5470 GCA_051746885.1 Bacteroidota bacterium
GGAGGAAGGCAGGATCACCGTCAGGGAAGTGGGCCTGAATGGTTGTGAGGGTGAGTTAAAGGAGTATGTAGTGGACATCAACAATACTTTTGCCGACCTGGGTATGGATGAGGAGATATGTGAAGGTGAGTCAATCAGGTTCTCACCCGGTTCAGGCTACGAGAGTTACCAGTGGCAGGACGGCAGCAGCAAGTCCCACTACACGGCAGATTCCTCAGGTACCTACTGGGTTAAGGTGAGAAGCCGGCACGGTTGTGTGGACCGCGATACGGTAAACCTTACCGTGCATGACAAACCCGATGTGAATATTGAGGTGAACACGTCTTATCCTGATGAAGTTCAGATGTTTGATGACAGTGTTGCCTTTGTGGCGGGTGCAGTGGATTATGTAACATTGGATGCCGGTATGTGGAGCTCCTACGAATGGAATACCGGCGATATGATGGCTTCCATCGATGTGGAGGATACCGATGTGGCACATGCCACTGCCAAAACAGAGACGGAAAATTACTGGGTAACCGTGGCTGATGAATACGGGTGCGAAAGTACCGATTCCGTTGCCGTAACAGTTATAGGTGATCTGGAGATCCCCAACGCCTTTACCCCCAACGACGATCAGGCGAATAACCTTTGGAAGATACCCGGTCTGTCAGTTTATCCGGATTGTGTGGTTGAGATATACGATCGGTGGGGCAACCGGATTTATCACTCCAATGGCTACGATGAAGCAGATTACTGGGATGGTACCGACCAAAACGGTGAGAAACTGCCTATGGATTCATACTATTACATCATCAAACTGGGCAACGGAGAAGAGCCAATCGAGGGCACGGTATCCATCATTCGGTAGAATTTAAAGTGGGTTTTGAAATGAGAAATGTTAAAATGAAACGAATAGGTGTATTAATAATTTTAGTTTTAATGGTGCTTCCGGCTGTTGTGAAGGCACAGCAGATCCCCTTATACAGTCAGTATACGATGAACAAGTATCTGCTCAACCCGGCCTATGCGGGTAGTCAGGGGTATACTTCTTATAACCTGACGGCGCGTCAGCAATGGATGGGGTTTGGTAATTCCCAAACACCCTCTACGCAGGCCATTTGTGCGCAGACCCGGATTTTGCAGAACGATATATTGTCCAGCCTGGGGTTGGGCGGCAGGCGTATGGGCAGGAGAAGACCCAGCGGCAGGGTTGGCATGGGAGGATACGTTTTTAATGACCGCAACGGCGTTATTAACCGTACCGGTATCCAGGGAACCTATGCCTATCATGTACCTGTGACTGATCGACAGCAGCTTTCTTTCGGTGTTTCCGGAACCATCTATCAGTTTAAGCTCGATGACGAAAACCTTGTGCTGCCCGATGATGACCTGGGCGTACCCGATCCGTTGATCCATGGCCGGAAGAATAGCATGTTCGTGCCGGATGCCACTGCCGGTATATACTATATGAACAATAATTTTCATATCGGTGTGTCCGGGATGAACCTGTTCCAGTCGGTTCTGAAATTCGGTTCCGACCAGTCGTACAGCAACTATCAGTTGCTCCGCCATTATTATTTGATGACAAGCTATCAGTATAATCTGGATGACGAGATTACACTGGAACCTTCTCTGCTGCTTAAAACCACAGAGCGGAAGAATCTGCAGGCAGACATCAGCATGAAAGCCTACTATAAGGACGATTACTGGATGGGCTTGTCGTACCGGACCGGCAGCGCCTTGATATCCAAGGTGGGCGTTAAAGTAGATAACATTTACTTCGGATATGCCTATGACTATTCTCTGAGGGAGATTCAGAACCTGACCTACGGATCGCATGAGATCATGGTGGGTATAAGATTTGGTAATTCAAACAGAAGATCACGATGGCAAAGAAGATTCTGACAACAGTAAACCCTGTAAAAATATTTACTTTTTAGAGAGCCACTTGTATGAATATTTATAAGGAATTGCTATATTTGAAGCCCGGCTTAGCGGTTCCAAACCGCTTAGCCGATTGGCTTAGCCGATTGGTCCCAAACGCTTAGCCGATTGCAGGCTACTAAGAACAACGATCGGCTGATAAGGATAATCCAGGTAAATAGAAACGGATAAGATCGTTTTTGAACGATTTAGAGGTTAAAAGGGTAAAGGAAAAGGATTTGAGAGAAAATTAAGAAAGAAGATAACAATCCGATAGCTATCGGATAACCATTCAACTAAATCAATCAACCAACTATATTATGAAAAAATGGCTCTTCCCCCTCATCATTCTGGCTGTTCTGGTGGTACTGTTTTTTCTTTTCAGGCCCAGGTTTGGCCGCATGAGCTATGACCGGGCTGTTGAACTGTATGATACCGCACGGTTCCGGCAAGCCGTGGAGAAATACGACAGGGCGATCTGGTTTGACGACAGCAAGGCGCAATATTTTCAGGGCAAAGCACTGGCTTTGGATTCCCTGGAGCAATACCCACAGGCAATTGAAAATTATACGCAGGCCATTGCCCTGGATTCAGCCCATGCCCGAACCCATTATCACCGGGGGATGACCTATGTCACCATGGACGAGGTGGGAAATGCCATACAGGATTTTACCCGGGCCATAGAACTGGAACCTGAGATGAAAGAAGCCCATTACCAAAGGGGTGTGCTGAATCTGGGAAGAGAGGATTACCAGGAGGCCATCTCCGATTTTTCACGTACTATTGAACTGGATAGCTCCTACGTTGATGCCTATTTTAACAGGGGAGCCTGTTACCGAGAGATAGGGGAGAAACAGAAAGCCGTGGATGATTACTCGCAGGCCCTCAATCTGGGAATGGACGACCTGGATGTATACGAGCAAAGGGCAAAAGCATTGTCGGATGTAGAAAACTATTCCCAGGCCATATCAGATTATACCCGGATAATCGAATTGACCGGCGGTAGCCTGGAACTTTATTACCAACGGGGTTACCTGCACTTTTTGTTGAATGAATACGAGGAGGCTGCGCCCGATTTCACAAAAGTTTTGGAATACGACAACAACCATCGGGATGCCCTTTATTATCGGGCCCATTCCTATTCCGAGCTCGAGGAATATGAAAAAGCCATGGAGGGATTCTCACGCGCGGCTGAACTGGATCCGCAGGATCCCAAGGCACGGTTTAACCTCGGCCTCGCCAGGATGCACCTCGGCCATTTCCAGGATGCGCGCAAATCATTGGAAGAAGCTACCGAACTGAAAGAGGACTATGAAAAAGCCTATTTCTTACTGGGCATGACCTGTGCCAATCTTGAAGAGCCTAACAACGCCATTCAACATTACTCCCGGGCCATTTCACTTGATTCCACCTATCATCAGGCCTATTACTACAGGGGCGTTGCCAGGGGTGTGCAGAATGATCATGAAGAAGCCATCTCCGATTATTCCAGGGCGATCTCTATTGACAGCACCTACGCCATGGCCTATTATAACCGCGGGGTTTCCAGGGTGGCCCTGAACAATTTTGAGGAGGGTTGCGGGGATTTTTATGAGGCTTTGGACCTGGGTCATGAACAGGCCCAAAAGATGATCGAGACCTATTGTGAAAATCATCCAAGGGAAAACTAAACATAAAAAAGATAATTAATGAACACAGATGACACAGATTAAACGGATGATCACAGATAATAATCAGTGTAAATTAGTAAAATCCGCGTCATCAGTGTTCTGTTTCAAATATTTTTCATTGATTGATCAAATTAATATTGAGCCCATGTTTAAGAAAGTAGCGTTGTTTGGTTTTTTGATACCATTTTTATCTGCCGGGTTGATGTATTCCCAGGGTCATACCGAATCCAAAGTGGATTCCATCCTCAGCGATTACTACGGTGAAAACGCTCCGGGTGTCAGCGTGATGGTACTCAAAGGCGGCGAGGTACAGATTTCAAAAAGCTATGGCTATGCCAACCTGGAGGATGAAGAGCAGGCCACGGAAAATACCAATTATCACCTGGCTTCCCTTACGGGCCAGTTTACTGCTATGGCCGTTATGATGCTCGATGATGAAGGCAAAGCGGAATTGGATAAACCAATCACGGAGATATGGGATGACCTTCCTGATTATTGCAGTGCGGTGACTTTGAATCACCTGTTAAAACAGAGTTCCGGCTTGACCAACCTTTCTTACCGCGACTATTACTGGGATATAAAGGAGTTTGACGATGTGAAGGAGTTTTTACACGAGCACGAAGAATTGCGTTACCAACCCGGCCAAAAAACCAACTCCAATTCTGTGAATGATGCCCTTCTGGCATCTTATGTAGAAAAAATCTCCGGGAGCAGCTACCGTAAATTTGTGGAGAACAGGATATTTGAGCCACTGGGCATGGAAGAAAGCGCCCTGTACAAAGGTGGGCTCTTTTCCAGTATATCAGACAAAGCCAGGGGTTATTTCCTGCAAGACAACGATGAATTACAACCGGCACCGGAATTTCAAAAAGATTATTATGAAGGTGTGACGGGTGTATTCTCCAGCCTCAATGATATTCAAAAATGGCTGAAAGCCTGGGATACGGATACATTGATCACAGGCTCCACATTAAGTCAGGCCAAGCGGATCAATTTTATCCGGGGCCAGAAGCAGTTTCCCGGCTATGGCTGGAACAGGGCATTCAATAATGGCCAGAAATACTTATATGCCAGCGGCATTGGCAATGGCAATACGCATATCATTCTAAAGCTACCCGGTGAGCAGATTGATGTGGTCATCCTCTCCAATCAGCATCCCCTTTTCGGACTCCGGGAAAAAGCCTTTGAACTGCTGAACCTTTATTCTGACGAGGAATATGAGGTGAAGTAGTTGTGAGTGATGAGCTCACCACTCGCCACTCACAACTACCAGATCTTCTTCATTGCCTCCCTTTCCGTTCCATATACTTATCATTCAGCAGGGCGACCAGGTTGCTGATGGAGGCTTGTGCATCTTTGGTGGCGGGATTCAGATCTTTTTTCTGCAGCCTGAGCATCAGTATTCCATAAAGTCCCTGAAGACAGGCCTCAATATCTCCGCGGGCTGAACCCTGTGATTTGCTCTTCAGGTCATTGATGCTGGCTTTGGCCTTGTTGTAAGCATTCACATATTCCAATTCGTTGGGATCTCTGATGAGAGAATTATGCAGGTTCTCCAGCTCATCGATGATGGAGTCGAGAAAACCCAGATGGCCTTTTTCCCTGATTCCTTCATTCTCCATGCGTTGAACGAGATCCCTGTACCACTCCCGCATTTCTTCCTTTACTTCTTCCGGCTGGTCAAATTTTTGTATGATGTTTCTGTCAATTTGCTCCGGGTCGAAACGGTTGGCACGGATCATATCCTCTATCTGCCACATGTAAAGTATATATTCGGCTATATTGCTCTTCTTTTTCTCTCTGGCTATGATCATTTCTTATAATCCTTTCTTCTTGAATTTATCCAGTATTCTTCTTTCTTTCTTGGTAGGCCTTCCTGCTCCTTTGGGCCGGTG
>JBNJFN010000236.1:0-3944 GCA_051746885.1 Bacteroidota bacterium
GGGCGCCAATTTAAATAAATGATTCGCGATTATCCCTTCCAATCTTTACTTCAATCAATACACGTTTAAATTGATTTTTTCGTTGACAAAATTTGAGACACCTGTGTTTGTTATTTTGACGGATCAACGGTTTTGACCGTCAGCTCATTTGTCAGAAACCGCTTTATTTTATATCTTAGTACCATGAACACAATCATTATACCATGAAGCATTCAATATTTTATACGGCCTGTTTATTGCTCCTTTTGGTCTCCTGGCAGTCTTCAGGCCAGGTTGATGAAGGGGAGCAGGATGCTGTGGATCGTCAGCCGGTCTTTGCCGGAAAGTTTTATCCCGGCGATGAGAGTGAGCTTAAGAGCACATTAAGAGATTTTTTCAGTCAGGCTAAAAAGAAAGAGCCTAAAACCAATGTGGCTGCCCTGATAGCTCCGCATGCGGGCTATAAATTCTCTGGCCAGGTCGCTGCTTCGGCATACAATCAGCTTGATCCGGAACGCCGGTTTGACAACATTTTTATCATCGCTCCCAGTCACCGGGCGAGTTTCGGGGGAGCTTCCATTTACAACAAAGGGGATTACACAACGCCCCTGGGGAATGTGGATGTAAACCGTGAACTGGCTTCCAGACTGGTGAATGAAAATAATGTTTTTGTGTTTAATGAATCTGCCCATAGCGAGGAGCACAGCCTGGAAGTACAACTGCCCTTTCTGCAGTATCATCTGAAAAGGGATTTTCAGATTGTTCCGATTGTTACCGGCTCACAGGATCAGGCAACGATGGAGAAGGTTGCCGGTGCACTGGAGCCTTATTTTAATGAGAACAATCTTTTTGTGATCAGTACCGACTTTTCGCATTATCCGGAATACGAGGATGCTGTTGCTTTAGATCAAACAACTGCCGGTGCCATTGTGAACAATTCACCCGATGAACTTATGCAGACCCTCCAGTCCAATGCACAGAAAGATATTTCGAATCTGGCGACCAGTATGTGCGGATGGCCTTGTGTGTATGCCCTGCTGAACATTACCGGTGACCAGAATGACATGCGGGTGAATAAAATACAGTATCAGAACTCCGGAGATGCAACGGGCCGTAAAGACCGGGTTGTCGGTTACTGGGCGATTTCATTTTGCAGAATTAATAATAAAAATCAGAATACTATGGATTTTCAATTGAATGAAGAAGAGAAAAAAACCATATTAAAAATTGCCAGGAGAACCCTGGAGGAATATATTCGCAATGCGCAGATCCCTGAATTCGATGAAGAAGAGATAAGCGAAACATTGAAAAAGAAAACCGGTGCATTTGTAACGCTTCAAAAAGATGGTGAATTGCGGGGCTGTATAGGGAGGTTTGAGGCTGATAAGCCCCTGTATGAACTTATCAGGCAGATGGCCATAGCATCGGCAACTCAGGATGCGCGCTTTTCTTCCGTAACCGAAGATGAACTGGATGACATCACTATTGAAGTCAGTGTGCTGACACCCATGGAAAAGATTGAATCGGTTGATGAAATTGAAGTGGGCACCCATGGGGTATATGTCGAAAAGGGAGGCATGTCGGGAACCCTTTTGCCCCAGGTAGCTGAAAATTTTAACTGGACGAAGGAAGAGTTTCTCGGTCACTGTGCCCGCGATAAGGCAGGAATCGGATGGGAAGGATGGAAAGATGCCAATGTGTATAAATACAGCGCTATCGTGTTTAGTGAAGAAGAATTGAGTAGTTAAGCAAATGATAAGCACCAAACTACAAGCACCCTGCCGGCGAGGCAGGGTGCTTGGTTATTGTAATTTTTAAAATGGCCAGATAACCTTAAAACCTGATGTTTTGAATCCATTTGGAACAGAAAAACCGGTAAGCAGCAATTATATCCTGATAATATTTACGCTGGGCCTGCTCACCATTGCCACCCAGATCGTATTGCTTCGTGAATTTCTGAGTATTTTCTACGGAAATGAACTGGTTATAGGGATGATCCTTGCCAACTGGATGCTGTTAACAGGGTTAGGTGCATATATTGGCAGGATATCCGAAAAATACATTCCCCATATAGTTTCTTCACTTTATTTTCTGGTGGTATTGGCCATTTTACCTCTGCTGCTTGTCTTTTTGATGTTTTATCTCAGGGATATCGTTTTCATTTCCGGCACCATGGTGGACCTGTCTCAGATATTCCTGAGCACTTTCGTTCTGTTGCTTCCTTTTTGTGTGCTATCCGGATTCAATTTTACAATGCTGAGTTATATCGTTTCCAGGGATTATGATAAGAACCTGATAAGCAAGGCCTATTCATGGGAATCAACGGGCAGCATTGCCGGGGGGATCCTTTTTAATCTGATACTGATTTGGTTCCTGCAGACCTTTGAATCTCTTATTTTACTTACTGTGGTGGTTTTTGGGATACTGCTTTATGTTTCTTTTCGGTGGAAGTATAAAGTGTTGATGTATGTCCTGCCGGTGCTGTTTGCCGGTATGGTTGTATTGAATTTCTCGGTGGATCTGGACCGTATGACACGGAGTTATCTTTTTAAGGACCAACAGATCGAATATTTCAAATCCACGCCCTATGGGAATATTGCGGTGACAGAAGACAATGGCCAGCTCAATTTCTATGAAAACAACCTGCTTTTGTTTACCTCCAATCAACCTACCGAGAATGAGGAAACAGTTCACTACACCATGATTCAGCACAAAAACCCGGAAAAGGTGCTTCTGTTGTCAGGAGGGACCCCGGGTGTGGTTGAAGAGATCATGAAATATTCCGTCAGCCGGATGGATTACGTGGAGATCAATCCCTGGCTGATCCGGTCTGTGGAGAACTACTCGGAGATTTACGATACTTCAGCGGTGAAGGTGATCAATAAGGATGCACGCTTGTACCTGAAAAGATCCGGGGAAAATTATGATGTAGCCCTTATTAACCTTCCTGAACCGTCTACGGTGCAAATGAACCGTTTTTACACCCGGCAGTTCTATGAGGAACTGAAAGACAACCTAAACAAGGATGCCGTTATCGGTTTTAGTGTCTCGGGATCCTCCAACTATATGAGTGAAGAATCCAGAAAACTCTATTCCTCCTTACATAATACATTGAATGCCGTTTTTGATCATGTGATCATCGTACCGGGGAATAAGAATTATTTCATTGCCTCGGATGCTCCCCTTACTTATCGGATATCAGAAGCCGTTGAGGATCGGGGTTTGAAGACGGAGTATGTCAATAAGTATTATATTCAGGATGATTTGCTGAAACAACGGGCAGAAAAGATATTGAACACCCTTTCTTCAGAGATAGATATTAACAGGGATTTTAAGCCGGTCACCTATTTGCTGGATCTTAAACAGTGGGTGAGTCATTTCAATTTTAACTACTGGGTACCCCTTATCCTTGCCGGTCTTTTGGCTCTGTATTTCATCATTCATCTGCATCCTGTTAACCTTGGAATGTTTTCCGCCGGTTTTGCAGGGGCTTCTGTAGAAGTGATACTGCTGGTGATTTTTCAGATATTATACGGTTATGTTTACAATATTGTGGGGATCATTGTAACGGTTTTTATGGGTGGTCTGGCATTCGGCACATTCTACCGGGAAAGGATAATACGAAAGACCTCCGTACGAAATTTCTACCGGATACAGATGGTTTTGGGGTCTTTTGCTGTATTGTTGCCTTTGATCTTCATTTTGTTGAAAAATGTGCATGTACCCTCTTTCCTGATTCATGCCATTTTTATCATACTCATGTTTGTGACTTCTGCTTTGGTGGGGATGGTGTTTTCACTGGCTTCTCAACTCAGGCTCAAAAAGCTTGTAACGATTGCTTCTGATATATATAGTGTGGATCTTTTGGGAGCGGGTATTGGTTCGTTCCTGGCAACTGTTTATCTGATACCGGTACTGGGGATTCTAAATGTATGTCTTGTGGTTGGTGGATTGAGCCTGCTCAG
>JBNJFN010000236.1:4044-5466 GCA_051746885.1 Bacteroidota bacterium
AGGGGATTCTCTGCTATTTTGTTTGTTATATTTGTTGGAGAGTAATACTCCTTCGGTGCTTTAACCGTTTTAAATGAAAAATTCAGTATTATGTCGAACAAGATATCCAAAAGGGAATTCATCAAATACAGCATTCTTGGCGGCAGTGCCTTTCTGGGGCTTTCCGGTTTGAAAATGCCCGTGGCGCCAAACGCTGCCTCGGTGGAAGGATCAAGAACAGAGGTGTGGAAATGGAGCAAGGAAGCGGAATATTACGTTTCCACTCCAAGAGGTACGAAATGTCAGTTGTGTCCCAATGAATGTACCGTAGAAGAAGGAGAGGTCGGGGATTGCCGTACCAGGGTAAATGAAGACGGTAAGCTTTATTCCATTGTATATGGAAATCCTTGTTCCGTGCATGTAGATCCGATAGAGAAGAAGCCCCTTTATCACTTTTTGCCTGAGAGCCGGGCTTTTTCGGTGGCCACCGCCGGTTGTAATTTGGCCTGCTTAAATTGCCAAAACTGGCAAATCTCTCAGAAAAGCCCTAAAGAGACCAGAAATTATGATTTGATGCCCGATAAGCTTGTTTCTCAGTCACAGGAAAACAATTGCGACTCCATTGCTTATACCTATTCCGAGCCCATTGTTTTTTACGAATATATGTATGATTCCGCCAAGGTCGCAAAGGATAAGGGGATCAGGAATGTGATGATCACCGCCGGTTTCATTACAGAGGAGCCACTGCGCAATCTGTGCAAATATATCGATGCAGCCAATGTGGACCTGAAGAGCTTCAGCAATGATACCTACATGCGCCTGAATGCCGGCGAGCTTGAACCGGTGTTGAACACTCTTAAAATTATGAAAGAAGAAGGCGTTTGGGTGGAAATAACCAACCTGGTAGTTCCGGAATGGACCGATGATCTGGATATGATCCGGGAAATGAGCAGCTGGCTTTATGATAATGGTTTTGAGGATTCTCCCCTGCA
Organism: Bacteroidota bacterium; assembly: GCA_051746885.1. GTDB lineage: Bacteria > Bacteroidota > Bacteroidia > Bacteroidales > UBA12077 > JAGXLC01. The sequence goes on from JBNJFN010000236.1 coordinate 5,016, forward strand.
TTTTAGCCGGTTTACCCCCATGCATAAATTAAAACATCTATCATCCACACCTGAGGAAACACTCAATAAGGCCAGAAAAATCGCCATGGAGGAGGGATTGAACTATGTATATATCGGTAATGTACCCGGTTCTGAGGGAGAAAATACTTTTTGTCCCGGATGCGGTGAAATGATCATCGGCCGTCGTGGCTATCATATTACGGAAAATCATGTTGAGAACGGAGAATGTGGGCATTGCAACCATTCCATTGCAGGAGTGTGGAGTTGAAAAAAATGCCTGTTTGACAAGGAGTTTGACAAAAATTTGACTGTTTGACAGGAGTTTGACGAAGAGTTTGAATTGTTAAGTTGGCAAAGGGCAATTGGCAATTGGCAAGGAATACAGATTAATGATTATTGTGCAGGGTTATACAAAGTCATTCGTTTTTAGATAGTAGCGAATCGATTTTTG
>JBNJFN010000237.1:0-1921 GCA_051746885.1 Bacteroidota bacterium
AAGTATAAGAAACGCCGGAATTTCCGGCGTTTCTTTATGGTACTAACTAAACTTCGCTGGTCATGATAAAAAGGGGCTTCATAGCAAAGCTCTTATACTCCGGTCTTAATCTTTCTGTATTGTAATGTTCCTTAACATTTACCTTTTTGCTTTTGCTGGTTACCACTTCTATCGGAACATTGTCATAATGTCCGTGTTTGAACACCACCATTCTGCCATGTAAACCTTCCAGAATAAGGTCAAGCGCCAGATTACCATAAGCCATGGGAACAATCGAGTCAATGGAGTCCGGGTCACCGCCTCTGACAAGGTATCCCAGCTTTTGATTGATGGTACCTACTTTCACACCGTTGTTGAATTTGGGCGATAGCTCCTTGATTTTATTGGAAATCAGGTCACCTATTCCACCCAGCTTGGCATGTCCGTACATATCTTTACTCTGCTCTTCAAAAACCATTTCACCGCCTTTATACATTGCGCCTTCAGAGATCAGTACTACCGAATAGTTGCTGGGATGCTTGGTACGGTCTTCAAGCAATAATTTTGTAAGGTCTTCAATTTCAAATTTATATTCAGGAATCACACATCGGTCTGCTGCTCCGGCCATTGTAGGCAACATGGCTGTAAAGCCGGCATATCTTCCGAATACTTCCAGTACCAGAACCCGCTCATGGGACCCTGCAGAGGTTCTGAGCATGTGTGTCATAGAAATGGTGCGGGTTACACAGGTACTAAAGCCAATGCAATAATCCGTGCCAGCCACATCATTATCCATGGTCTTGGGAATACCGATGAGTTTAACACCCTCCCTATACAGCCTAACTGCATAGGATAGTGTGTCATCCCCTCCAACGGGAATCAGGAAATCGATATTCAGATAGTCCAGATTTTTCAGCACTTCGCTGGTTAGGTCATTTTTTTCTTTATTGTATTTGTCTTGAAGGTGTTTGGGTACCGCACCTTTAGGTACATTTTGAGGATTGGTCCTTGAACTGTGGAGGAAAGTGCCGCCTGTTCGGCCTGCCCGGTTTACCACGCTTTCGCTTAACTCCGTATAGCAATTGGAATTGTCGGCCTCCTTATCTCTGGTCATTTCTACAAGGCCAGCCCAGCCTCTTTTTATTCCAATTACCTTATATCCCTCTCGAATAGCGCGTACGGTTACTGCACGGATTGACGGATTAAGGCCGGGGACGTCCCCTCCCCCTGTAAGAATGCCTATAACACCTTTGATTTGTTTTGAATTTGCCATAATTAAGAATTTTTGAAGGGTACAACATTGGTTAAGCGATAAATATAAACATAATTGTAGATTATAAAAAAATTCCGTTTAATTTTTTATGAAGCCGGACTGATTTTTTGACTTATAAAACCTGTTATCCTTTGATTAGCTGTGATGAGCCAAAGATCATAAAAAATATTAAAATTGTTTCACTTGCATCTTTGCCCAGGATTTGAAACAAAGTTTTTTGATGTCAAGAAAAATTGAAATTATTAATCTCCTGAATAATATTTTTTACTATTTTTGGTAGGAACCTAAAAATCAATACGGCATTATGGTTGAACAACAAAGAACGAACACTGGGCAAGGGCTTGGAATTGCAGGATTGGTCCTTGGTATTATTTCTATTCCCCTCGCAATTATGGGGTGTACTTTTATTATTGCTTTACTTTTCGGTGCGGTAGGTATTGTATTAAGTGCCATTGGTTTGTCTCAGGCAAAGCAGGAAAATGGTGCCAAAGGTATAACTAGCGCCGGATTGGTGGTTTCTATAGTTGGTTCTGCAATAGCAATTTTGTGGTTCCTGTTTTTGGGCGCATTCATTAGGGATGCAATGGATCATAAAGGGAAATGGTTTGACAAATTGGAAAATCTGGAGGAGATTTCCAGGGATTTGGAAGAGGATGTTGAAGATGTTGA
>JBNJFN010000237.1:2021-5464 GCA_051746885.1 Bacteroidota bacterium
GGTCTTTCCAGGGCATTTTCCGAAATGGTCAGGCTTAACTTTAAAGAAGCAAAAGATTATAATGAGAACAGCCTGGAAGTATTTGCGTTTTTCTTTATTCAGTTGCTATTGCGTATCATCTTCTTTTTTTCTTATAATCATATAGGGAATAAAAGAATTATGATTCGCTTCGATGCTGGAGGATCGGCAATACTTTTTCTTCTATGCTTCAAAGATTTTATCTTATCTATGTATTCCTGAAGCAAATTTAGCGGGGCAATAAATTGTTGATGATCGACCGGAAAATGGCTCTTCCCTGGGTGTTGCCCAGGATTTCATCTCCCGCTCTTTCCGGATGGGGCATCATACCAAATACATTCTTATTCTTGTTGCAGATACCGGCAATATTTTCAAGAGAGCCATTGGGATTGGCTTCAGTAGTGATCTCACCGTAACGATTACAGTATCTTAAAATAATCTGCCCCTTCATCCTCATTTCCTGAAGTGTATCTTTCGGTGCATAATATTTTCCTTCACCATGAGCTACCGGTATTTTCAGGGGCTGCTGCTTATCGAGATCTTTGGTTAATAAATTGTCGTTGTTATCGGGCAGAATGTAAATATTTTTACATACAAATTTTTGATTGTCATTGTGCAGTAAAGCCCCAGGGAGCAGATTGACCTCACACAGGACCTGAAAGCCATTGCAAATGCCAAAAACAAAGCCGCCCCTGTTAGCAAATTCAATTACACTATCCATAATGGGAGAAAATCGTGCAATTGCACCCGAGCGAAGGTAGTCCCCGTATGAAAATCCACCCGGCAGAACAATCGCATCCACATCCTGGATATCTCTGTCTTTATGCCATAACTCAACAACCTCCTGTTGCATTATCTCTCCAAGAACATAGAATGTATCATGATCGCAATTTGAGCCGGGAAAGACAACAACACCAAATTTCATAAGAGTAAATTTAAATATCAAAAAACGAAATTAAGGTTCAAATATAGAGAAATTAATATTAAGCACAAACTGGGACAACCTTCTTTTAAAAAATAAGATTAAATTTGTTAGCAATGAAAACCGGAATCATTGTTCCTATGAGTGCACTAAAAATCATCCTCTACCTATTCGGCGTTATTGTCCTTTTATTCCTGATATTTCTTCTGTATTTCACATTAACCGAGTACAAGCCTGAAGAAAAAAAAGTTATCGACAGTAATCAGGATGCGCCGGTTATGCAAAAAGATACTTTTCAGGTACTGATATGGAACATAGGATATTGCGGATTGGGGGCAGATATGAGCTTTTTTTATGACGGAGGAAAGCAGGTCAGAACTTCCCGGGAAAATACAGTAGACAATCTAAATGGGATTTTAGAAGTATTGAATAAAAACCGCCGTTCTGATTTTATTCTTTTACAAGAAGTAGATGTTTCCTCGAAAAGAAGCTATCATATAAACCAGTTTGACCACATTACCAACCATGTGGAGGATTTTTACGGATATTTTGCCAGGAATTATGAGGTTCAGTTTGTGCCTGTTCCTGCCAAATCTCCATTGGGAAAGGTGAGAAGCGGACTGGCCAATTTTACCCGTTTTGCTCCCACGCAGGTTACGAGGAATAGTTTTCCCGGAAATTACCCCTGGCCCAAGCGGCTGTTTATGCTTGACCGATGCTTCCTTGTTTCAAGGCATAAACTTCCGGATGATGCCGAATTGCTTGTTGTCAATACCCACAATTCTGCTTATGACAATGGGAGATTAAAGAAGCAGGAAATGAGTTATTTGAGGGAATTTCTTCTGGAGGAATATAACAAGGGCAATTACATTATAGCCGGGGGTGACTGGAATCAGTATCCACCCGGAATTGATTCCTTGCCCGAAATCAGCAGTCGGTATGCCATGGATCAGGCTTCCGTTATTGAGGATGATTTCATGCCTTCGGGATGGAAATGGATGTTTGATCCCGAATCACCTACCAATCGAGCACTGGATAAACCCTTTAACGAGAATTCCCAAATCAGGATCATTGATTTCTTTTTGGTTTCTCCCAACATAACTCCCTTAAAAGTGAATACTACAGACTTGAAATTCGAGTATTCCGATCATCAGCCTGTTTTATTGAACTTTAAAATTGAATGAGTATTATGTATGCCATAAATCATATTTTTAGAGCTCCACGGAATCGGTAAATAATATATTTTTGGACTATGAATTTAACAGGCATTACTTTATGGTGAAATTGCAGGATAAACTGAAGTTTAGAGATGATTTCCCGCCTGTTTCAACGGCGGAATGGGAAGAGAAGATAAAGCAAGATCTCAAAGGCGCAGACTACAATAAAAAGTTGATATGGCGCCCTATTGAAGGTTTTGCTGTTCGCCCTTATTACAGGGCTGAGGATTTAAAGAAAATAAGGCATTTGGATGTTTCTCCTGCAGTATATCCTTGGGTAAGGGGAAAAACTGACCGGGATAACAGCTGGTTTGTTCATCAGGATGTGGATGCCAGGTCAAATTTTGAGATGGCCAATAAAAAGGCGCTTAATGTGCTGAATCGTGGTGTTGATTCCATCGGTTTTGTGCTTGATGAAGAAACTAAACCCAGCCGGCAGCAATTTGAAGAAATGCTGGATAATATATGTATCCAGGCCATTGAGTTGACTTTTCGGGCAGGCCATGCTTCGCAGCATGTATTGAATTTATTTCGTCAGAAGATAGAAGAGGAATCCATAGATAAGGATGAAGTACAAGGCAGTCTTGATTATAATCCACTTGGATGTTTGAATAGATACGGCAATTTTTGTGAACCGTCCCATCATCAGTTTTCCGAACTGAAGGAGCTGGTTGGAAAAGCGGATGATCTGCCTGGATTTGCTGTTGTAGAGGTGGATGCGGCCTGGATTCATAATGCGGGGGCTAGCATTGTTCAGGAATTGGCTTTTGCTTTATCAATGGGGAACGAATATCTGGCATATCTTACTGATCAGGGACTTACCGTAGATGTTGCTGCCCGGAATATGCATTTTATGCTTGGGGTTGGACCTTCTTATTTCCTGGAAATTGCCAAATTCAGAGCTGCCCGAATACTTTGGGCAAAGGTGGTGGAAGCTTATGGTCCTTCTAACCTCAATTCAACTCAAATGAGGATCCATGCAGCAACTTCTCGCTGGAATCAAACCATTTATGATCCTTATGTCAACATGATCCGGGATACCACGGAGGCGATGTCGGCATCCCTGGGAGGAGCAGATTCCATTACGGTAACTCCCTATGACAGTCCCTTTGAAGAACCCACGGATTTTGCCAAAAGGATCGCTCGCAATACGCAGATTATACTTAAAGAAGAAGCACATTTTGATAGGGTAGTTGATCCGGCAGGCGGTGCATATTACATTGAAGAATTGACCCAATCTATTGCAGAACACTCCTGGCAGCTTTTTCAGGAAATTGAAAATGAAG
>JBNJFN010000238.1:0-5456 GCA_051746885.1 Bacteroidota bacterium
CTTACAGGCAGAAGGCAGAAGTCGGGAATGAAAATTATCAGACAGCTATTATTAAATTTCAGGTGAGGTGGCCTGATATAAAACATCTAACAAAAAATGGTTAATTGATTTAAAATGAGACAGATTTGAATTTTGTTAGAGAAAAGAAAGCTCGTATAATGCAGATATACTGTGAATTAACCTCGTAATGCTGGAATTTTAAACAATTGATTACAAAGCATTGCAAAAGTTTAACGGACTATTTAAAAAAATCCGGAGATCGCTGCCACTGGAAATTGACAAACAGAGGTGGGGTTCCGGATTTTGTTTTGTACAGCATGTTTGAAATGTTGGAGGTCCCTGATTTATGCCGTTGTGAATTCTGATTTAGGGGCGCCGCAAACCGGACACCGCCAATTGTCAGGTAGGTCCTCAAAGGCTACATCTTCCTGTTCATCGTCATATACAAACCCGCATATCGTGCATTTGTGAACAGTTTTTTCCGACGAGGATGCCTCCTCAGGTTCATCGATATGAGTTGGGGCGTTGGGCGGAGCCACACGTTGTTTCTTTTCTTTGAATTCAGCATAAGTCATGGGGGGCTTACTTTCATCTGTTACTTCCGTTTGAAGAACCTCGCCTATGAAAATCATATGCGATCCCACATCGACTGTTTTTACAAGTCGGCATTCAACCCAGGCAATGACATCGTTTAAAACCACAGGTACACCGGTGGCTCCATAATGTACGTTCATCCCTGTCATCTTGTCGATATCTGCTCCGCTGTTGTAGCCGAATTTGTCTATCACATCTGATTCGGCATCATTGTGGAGAATGGAAATCGAAAAACTTTCCGTTTTTTCAATAATCTCAGTTGTGTAATTGTCTTTATGGCAACAGGCAGCAATTTGTGCCGGTTTGGCAGTGACCTGAAATACGCTGTTGGAAATATATCCGTTGCCATTTTCCTGATTTCCTGAACTCACGATATAGAGTCCGTAGGACATTTTCCTAAAAGCATCGACATTAATCATGGTGTTTCTTTTTTGGTTTATACGAATATAATCAAAATGTTTTTGCTCAATTCCCTTTTCTTTTAAAACAAATCTGCCTGAGTTGCGTAGAAACGCTAAAACATGGGTAACTTATGAGGCATAAATCATTTCTCGGAGCTTTGCTTGCGGGGAATCGCAAAGAGGCATCCCGTATTGTTCATGATGAGGTTTTTCAAAATGGAACGGGGGTGCAGGAACTCTATGAGACCATTATAAAAAATGCGCTCTATGACATTGGTGAGATGTGGGAACGAGGAGAGATAAGTGTGGCTACAGAACATCTGGCATCGGCTATCGTGGAGGCCATTCTTAACGAACTTTACCAGAAAATAATCACTTCCGATATCTCAAATGACTATACGGTGGTTGTATCTTGTGTCGAAAATGAACATCATCAGGTGGGGAGTAAGATGGTTGCCGACGTTTTTGAGATGAATGGTTGGAACACCTACTTTCTTGGTGCCAACACCCCACGATCTGAATTGAAGAGATTTATTGGTAATATGCAGCCTCAATGGCTTGCGTTGTCTGTTAGCATTTATTTTCATATCCCCGACCTTGAAGAAATGATAGAGGAGATTAGACAATCCTTCCCGGGTCTAAAAATTCTGGCTGGAGGGCAGGCTTTTCTGCATGGTGGAACTGAGGTCCTCGAGAAATATGAGAATGTGAAATATCTCCCTGATCTTACTTCCTTGGATTCTTATCTGAAAAATGAGATTGCCTCCGTCTGAAGATTGTTTATTGTATAGTGCCCATCTATAAAGTGGGCAAAGCATGTTGGGAATCCAGTATCTGGTCAGAAAGCGCCAGCTGAAAAGCTTGCGGAGCCCCCAAAAGCGCAGGTTACTCACGTAAAAGAATATTTTGGCGACAAGTTTGACAGTTTGCTGATTCCCCGGTGAAAAAGGTGATGCTTTATGGACAGGCCCTGCATCTTTAAGTGCCTCAAAACTGGTGAAATAAATTAAAAAGCCAACTAAATTTATGGACAAAACATCTCTTATAAAATCAGCAGAAAAATTAAACCCGGTTTCGTCTTCGAGTATTACAGCGTATGAGCAACAAGCGGAAAAGATTATCGGGACTATGAATGAAAGAATGTTGCAAAGGAGCGATATTAAAACGTTAACAGGAATTGAAAATATTGATATGATGAAGGACAATCATGCCAATCATGTTCAGTTTATGGCATCCATCTTCAAAAACAAAAATGCCGGAGTTTTGGTAGAAACCATACTTTGGGTCTTCAGAGCTTATCGCAGTCATGGTTTTTCTCCTGATTACTGGGATGTTCAACTGGAGGTTTGGAAGGATGTGCTGAAAAACATCCTTTCCGGAGGAGCATGGCAGGAAATTGAACCTTATTATGAATGGATGCAACACAATGTCCCCGTATTTTTGGAATTGACCAATGATGTCACATCCCCCAAAAAATCGTAGTTAATGATGAATAAAAAAGATTTTTCTGACATATTTTCCCAGTGGTCCGATGAGATCAGCACTTCTTTGTTTAACAACCGTTCCCTTTGTGTGGCTTTGATTTCGTCAGAAGGTGAGCTGCTTTTCTCTAATACTGCTATGGCCCAGATTTTTCCAGGGACACCCGCTGATTCTTTGCTGAATCCTTCCTTTGAGCGTTTGCTTTCGTTGAAAAGTGAGACCCCCCTGATCTATGAAGGTTTTATGACCATTGGGGATTATTCTTCTGTAAATACATCAATATTTGTTCAGGTTTACAGGAAGCAGGAAGAACTTCTCATTATCGGCGGGATGGATGTAAATCAGTTGATGGTCCAGAATGAAACCCTGCATCATTTGAATCAGGAAATAAATAACCTCCAGCGCAGGCTGATAAAAGAAAAAAATAACCTTGAGAACACCCTCGATAAGCTCAACAAAGCCAACGAAGAACAGAAAGAGTTAATCGCCACCAAGGATAAGCTTTTTTCAATTATTGCCCATGATCTTAAAAATCCTTTCAGCGCTTTGATGGGGATTAGTGAGCTTTTGGTGTCCAATGTGGATAAATATCCTCCTGAGCGGGTCAAAGAGTTTGTTCAGAATATTCACCAAACATCCTCTCATACATATGCTTTGCTGGAAAATCTGCTTGAATGGTCACGGTTGCAAACGGGGAAACTGACTCCCAGACCTCAAAGAATTCGGCCCTCTTCAGTGATTCAGGAGGTGATAAGCCTGACCCAGGAAAATGCCCACTCCAAAAGAATTGAATTGCAAACCGAGATTCTTAATGATGATCATGTTTTTGCAGATCCGAATATGTTGCAGACCATTGTCCGTAATCTGGTCACCAATGCACTGAAGTTTACTTATGAAGGCGGAAAAGTGACTGTCGGGACCAGTGACAATGGAGACCATTTGCGGTTCAGAGTAGCTGATACCGGGTTTGGGATAGAGTCCAAACATTTGGAAGAATTGTTTAATGTGGATTGCAAATTGTCCAAAACAGGTACTGCGGAAGAAAAAGGGACCGGCCTTGGTCTTTTGCTTTGTAAAGAGTTTGTAGAAGCCAACCAGGGAGAAATATGGGTTGAAAGCGAATTAAGTAAAGGGAGTACTTTTCAGTTTACGATTCCGCTTTACCAGGGAGATGACTAAAAAAAGGTTAGCATTATTCAATGCTAACCTTTTTTTAGTCGGGATGGGGTGATTCGAACACCCGACCCCTCGCCCCCCAGACGAGTACTCTAACCGGACTGAGCTACATCCCGAATGATTTGTCCCTTTTGTTTTAAGACGGTGCAAAGATAAATAAAAAGAAGGTTCTTGCAACCCTCCTTGAGCTAAAAATTCTGTCAGTTTTTGGGGGTTTTGAATAATTGCTTTGATTTCAAATTGGTTGTCATTGTATCTGAATGTTCAGATTTTTTCCAAATATATTTTATTATTGGTTATTTTTGTGCTGATATAAGCCCGTGAGTGGAGAAAGTGAAGAATTTGTCTGTCTTTTTCCCACGAAACTGGTGTTTTGCCAATGTTTATAGCGAAAAATTTTGAGACCTTCAATATCAAGCGAAAATAATAACAATGTGAACGGAGATTGGAGTAGTAGCTCCTTATTGGATGCTATTGCCCGCGGGGAAGAAAGTGCTTTCAGACATCTTTTCGATAATTATTATCAATCTTTGGTAACATTTGCTTTTCACTATATGCGGGACTTGGATGCATCCCGGAATGTGGTGCAGGATGTATTTGTAATGCTTTACGATAAGCGGGAAGAGATTAAGATTCACACCTCCCTGAAAGCACATCTTTATCAATCGGTTCGTAACCGGGCATTAAATGCCATTAAGCGCGACAAGATGCAAAGGGAACATCACCACCGGATGCTGGAAGAAGATGATGAACACCTGGAACACGAAGATTATGGCGTTCTTAGCGAGCTAGAGGGACGTATTGCCAAGGTGGTGGATGACCTTCCCGGGCAGTGTAAGAAAATATTCCGGATGAGTCGCCGGGAGGGAATTCCAAACGCTGAAATTGCAGAGCAACTTTCCATTTCCAAACGAACTGTGGAAACCCAAATTAGCAAAGCTTTAAAGAAAATTCGTGAAGATTTGGTGAAGCATGGGTACCTGCCTGTTTTACTTCTCCTGGCAAATCTTTTGAAAACTTTTTTTATTTAGAATGAATATAAAGTGTTTTTGTAGTACGTGCATTAACAGGTTGACTTGTCATAATAGATGCATGGGGAGCTTATTTGCCAGTTAGTAAAAAACTAAAAACGAAGAAAATGGAATTTTTATTGCAATTATTTGCCGATTTTTTAGGAACACCTGTCGAAGAAGAGAAAACTCCCCAAAACAATGTCAGGGAGGATAAATTGAAGCTCGAAACTGAAGAGATGCTGAAACAGGAACAGGAAGAAGAATTTTCAGAAGAGCAGATTCTGTTTGAACTGATGCAATTTCATTAAACAGAAGTACTAAAGACTTTTTTGCAGTTTGATTTATTTTAGAAAAGCAAATCAAAAGTCTTTGTACTTAACGAGAAAGAATAGTAGTTCAAATTTTGTTCATGGGTAAAACAAATAACATACAACCTGAAACACTTGTCCGTTATCTTTCGGGGGAATCAACACCTGAAGAGAGGAAAGATGTAGATCATTGGCGATCGCATTCTGTATCTAATGAGCAGGTTTTCCGTGAATACAAACAAATATGGGAAGCCGATCATCATACGCTTCTTTCCGGCAATGAGATTGTGCGGGACTGGGATAAGATCCGCAGCCGCATCCGTTTTGAAAAACAGGATCATCGCCCGGCAGTATTGTCTTCCCTTTTTCGGATAGCAGCTGTGTTTTTATTGATGCTTGCCGTTAGTGCTGCGTTGTATACTTATTGGAATGTTCCAGGTTTTGGCCGATGGAGCGCTTTTCAAACAGAAGATCAAATTGAT
>JBNJFN010000239.1:0-5451 GCA_051746885.1 Bacteroidota bacterium
TAGCCAAAATGTGCATTGCATTAATATTTATGAATACTTATATTCGCTTTTTAAAATTATTTACAATTTTTAACAATATATAAAAATGAATAGTTTAACTCATGTCTTTCCAACTAAATAAAGAAAGGAGGTTGCCCATGAAAATCTAACCCAAAGCCAATTACCTAACAGAATCTATTATGAAAAAGAAAGTCGGGAATATGCTACATTTCCCGTTAATTCTTAGTTAAAACAAATTTTCAACCAACAAAGCATTCAAATTTATGAGTAAAAAAACTAATTTTTTTAGCAGATGGATGGTGCTATTTGTGTTATTCTGCGGATTTATTTTTAGCAGTCCGCTCATAGCATCTGCCGATTCGAATGGTTCGGATCTGGAAAATACCTCCAATGACGCCCTTCAGCAGGAAATAGAGGTAACCGGTACGGTGACCGATGCGGAAACCGAAGAACCTTTACCGGGTGTCAACATTGTAGTTGAAGGAACCACCAGGGGAACAACCACCGATATGGACGGCAATTATACCATTGAGGCTCCTGCCGATGCCACACTGGAATTTTCTTTTGTGGGATATCAACAGCAAACAGTTGATATAAGCGGAAGGCAGGAGATCAATGTACAAATGCAACAATCCGTTACGGAACTGGAAGAAGTCGTGGCGGTCGGTTATGCCTCCCGCCAGGCAGGCGAAGTTACCGGTTCTGTTTCTTCTGTGAATACGGATGATCTGGCCGAAATGGCTGCCGTGGATGCTTCCGAGACTTTAAGGGGCAACGTTTCCGGTGTGACCATACAGGAATCCAACACACCGGGTGAAGGTGCACAGATTCGTATTCGCGGGCTCGGTACCATCAACGACAACAATCCCCTTTGGGTAGTTGACGGTGTGCCAGGGGGCAATGTGAACCCCGACAACATCGAATCCATATCCATACTGAAAGATGCCTCTGCCCAAGCCATTTACGGAGCCAGGGCTGCCAATGGCGTGGTCTTGGTTACTACCAAAAGTGGAAAGCAAGGTGCGAAAACCCAGATTAATGTAAATGTGAGGAGTGGTATTAGCCGAAACGTGAACTCCTATGATCTGCTTAATACCCGGGAATATGGTGAAATGCTCTGGTTGATGGCAGATAACGAGGGTGATGATTACGGTCATGTTCAATATGGTGACGGAGATGAGCCGGAAATACCTGAATACATTTTGCCTGCCGGTGCAGATGAGGCAGATCACAGTAAATATGATTATAAGATGAGACATGAGGATGGTGATGACACCTACATCATCATGAAAGCCAATAAGGAAGGTACCGACTGGATGGATGAAATTACCCGGGATGCCGCTTATGAGGAATATACCGTTGATATGAGCGGCGGAGGTGAAGCCACCAGCTATGCATTTCAAATGGGCTATCTGAGAGAAGAGGGTGTGCTGAAGCATACCGGCTACGACCGATATAACCTGCGTTCTAATATTACCGCTGAACCTTTTGATTGGCTGGAAGTAGGTGAAAAGATTGGCGTAACATATAGTAAAGACAATGGTAATCAGTTAGATAATAATGAAGGCTCTGGTGTTTCATGGGCGTACCGTATGCAGCCCATTGTTCCTGTTTATGACATTAAGGGAAATTTTGCAGGATCCAGAGCTGAAGGAATGGGTAATGCCTCGAATCCTATGTTTACGCTTTATTCTAACCGGCATGATTGGGATAAGTCTCTCAATGCCAGCGGTAATGTCTTCGCAGAAGCCTCTATTCTTGATGATTTGTCACTCAGGACCCTTTTTGGGTTCGACTATGATGCTTCGCAAGGCAGAAACCTGGGCTATGTTGAGAAAGCTCACGCAGAACGGGGAACATACAGAGGCCTTAGTGAAAGCGATAACTTTGGCCTGCAGTGGAACTGGTCCAATACCCTGGAATACTCCAATACTTTTGCCGATTTACACGATCTTACGGTAATGGCTGGTACCGAAGCGGTAGACAATACTTCCCGCTGGAGGGGTGGATCAAGGGATGAATTTTTCTCCGGAAATCCCCTTTACATGCAGCTTGATGCTGGTGTGCAAAATCAAACCAACTATGGCAATGTAAGTGAATGGGCGTTATTCTCTATGTTTGCACGTGTGAATTATACATTAGCCGATAAGTACCTGTTGGAAGGGGTAATCCGGCGTGATGGCTCCTCCCGTTTTGGCGGGGATGAGCGTTACGGGATTTTCCCAGCGGCCTCAGTAGGCTGGAGAGTATCCAACGAAGACTTCATGGCCTGGTCCGAGGACTGGCTGAATTTCCTGAAACTGCGTGCAGGTTATGGAGAAACCGGTAACGACCGGATTGGTAATTACAATAGCTTTACCACTTTTGCCTCCAGTTTGGGAGCTCCAACCTGGGAAGGTGGTGGTTCCTATTATCCCATCACAGGAATCAATACCGGCGGCGGTGCTGCAGGTTTCAAAAGGGACGCCTTCGGCAACCCCACCGTACGATGGGAGGCTACCAAAACCACCAATTTCGGACTTGATGCCACCATTTTTGACAACCTGGATATAAGCGTTGACTTGTGGCAGCGAAGAACCGAGGATATGCTCTATCCCAAGCGAATACCCGATGTATTGGGTCAGGCTTCCGCACCTTCGATCAACGTGGGTGAGATGAAGAATGACGGGATTGATGTTGAACTGGGTTATCAGGGCAGTGCCATGAACCAGGAACTCGAATACAATGTTTCCTTTAATATATCGCATTATAAAAATGAGATCGTGCAACTTTCCAATGTAGAGGAAGAGTTCATGGAAGGAGATTATTTACGCGAGATGCTTTATACAAGAGCCGAAGAAGGCACCCAGTTTCCTGAATTTTATGGATATAAAGTAGAAGGCATCTTTCAGAGTCAGGAAGAAGCTGATGCCCATCCCCCGGCATTCGGAGAAGACGGAGACTATAACGAACCGGGTCATTTCAAATACAAGGATGTCAATGGCGACGGGGTCATCAACGCTGACGACCGCACCTATATAGGAGATCCGCATCCCGATTTTACGGCAGGATTCAACCTTCGCATGAGTTATAAAGGGTTTCATTTAAGAGCCAATCTTTATTCCAGTTATGGCAATGAGATGGTCAACTATGTAAGAAGGTGGATCGATTTCAACCAATTCCTCGGAAATCGCAGTAAAAGAAGGCTTTATGAATCCTGGGGAAGCCCCTACCTGGACGACAACGAAAATGCTACCATGCCAAAAGCCGAAGATAATGACGACGGCAGCCAGGTACCCTCTACCTATTTTGTTGAGGATGCATCCTTTCTGCGTATGCAGAACTTAAGGTTAAGTTACGATCTGGGCAACCTGGTTGATGAAGCAAATTTTAGAAACATCAGGGTTTATGGTCAGGCAACCAACCTCTTTACCATAACCAATTATTCCGGTTTGGATCCCGAGGTAAATACAGGTGGCATCAATCGTGGTGTGGATCAGGGAGCATGGCCGACGCCCAGGCAATTCATGTTTGGGGTGAACTTTGGTTTTTAATCCATCCCTATGAGGTTTTATGAACAATATAAAAATTTTAACTATGAAGCGAATAATCAATATTATATTAATCACAACGTTAGCAGGATTGTTTGTAGTCCTGTATTCCTGTAAGGAAGAGTTTCTTGACAAACAACCTACAGGAACTGCAGCCGGGGAAGTTATGGAATCGCCCGAAGGAGTGGAAGGTCTTTTGATAGGGGCTTATGACATGCTTACCGGCGATAACATCTTTGGCCCGGCCATGGGTACCGACTGGGTATATGGGGGCGGCGCTTCTGACAATATGTATAAAGGATCTACTGCAGGTGACCAAACCCCCTTTAATGATCTCGAGCGGTATGAAGTACGCCCGGATAATTTATACATGAGCCAGAGGTGGCGCGACTGTTACAACGGGGTTTCCCGTACCAATGATGTGCTGAATTTCCTGCGTAATACCCAGGAAGGGGAAAACCCAGTTGCTGAAGACCGGGCAGCTGAGATCGAGGCGGAGGCCAGATTTTTAAGAGCCTGGTATCACTTCAAAGCCACGAGGATTTGGGAGAACATTCCCTATGTCAAGACGGAAGAGGAGATGGATGGAATGGCTCCTGAAGAAGTGCCCAATGATTCCCCTGGCTGGGATGAAATTGAGGCCGACCTTCAATTCGCTGTCGAGAATTTACCTGAATCCTCTCCTCAGGGAGATGTAGGCCGTGCTAATAAATATGCTGCCGAGGCTGTGAAAGCTTATGTACATCTTTACCAGGGTGAATCGGGAGATGCTAAGCCATTGCTTGAAGATATTATCAACAGTGGTGAATTTTCTCTGGTAGATGATTATACCGACAATTTTCACTCTGAAACCGAAAACAATGATGAGTCCATATTCGAAATACAGGTATCCGGAAGTTCCGATGATCAGCAATGGTGGGGTATGAATGCCAACACCCTTGCATTGACAGGTGCTATTTTCCATCAGTCCGGTCCTGCCGGTGTAGGATGGGGTTTCTATCAGCCCTCCCAGAATCTTTTCGAGGCTTTTCAGACTACTTCCGATGGATTACCTGTACTGGAGGAGGATGAACGCGAGGATCTGGCCAATGATATGGGCGTGGATAGTGATGAAGAGTTCGAACCAACAGATCATCCGCTCGATCCGCGTGTAGACTGGACCATTGCCCGCCGGGGGATTGACTTCCAGGGCTGGGGTATCCATCAGGGTAATTCATGGATACGTGGCCAGTCCAATGGTGGACCCTACATGACCAAGAAATTTATGCACAGGCCGGATGAGGAAACTGCTGCCGGTGGCTTTAAAAATGTCCGGAACTTCAGAGCTTACCGTTATAGCCATGTTCTGTTGTGGAGGGCTGAGATTGCCGTGGAAGAAAATGAACTGGATTATGCCAGACAACTTGTAAACCAGATAAGGGAACGGGCAGCCAATGAAGACGCCTGGGTGAAAGGATATCATGAAGTTTATGTACTTGATGATCAACCTGAAGATGAAGAGATCGACTGGGATGAGCCGGCTGCGAATTATGTCATAGAGCCTTATCCTGAAGATTCCCCTGTATTTGATTCGCAAGAAGATGCAATGAAAGCCGTAAGGCTGGAACAACGGCTCGAATTCGCCTCAGAAGGCATGCGCTATTTTGATCTGAGACGCTGGGGTATTGCCGAGGAAGTATTGAATGATTATATTCAGGAAGATGCGCAATTTAGGTCCTTCATGGATGGGGCAGACTATGATCCTGAAAACGATGACTACTGGCCTTTGCCACAGGCTCAGCTTGATATTCAGGGTGCTCTGGAGCAGGATCCGGCATACGAATAGTATGTAACCAGGGTTTGATATAAATTTAAAATTAAAAGGGGCTGCAGCAGTGCAGCCTCTTTTTTTTGGGTTGGGGATGGCCACGAATTTGAAATG
>JBNJFN010000240.1:0-4215 GCA_051746885.1 Bacteroidota bacterium
GTCGTTCTAGAATTTCCGAGACGCAAGCATTGCGTCTCTACTGCTGTACCTGTAGCTACTTTGCTGCCTAGTTCTTAGTGCTTACTACGCGCTACTTCCCCTACTCTCCTTGTCCCGTATTCTCGTTTTCTCCTTTTCTCCCATTCTCCTTTTCCCGTCTTCTCAGACACACGCCACAGCGTGTCTCTACAGAATGTTGCATTACATCAAACTCCTGTCAAACAATCAAACTCTTAGTCAAACTTCCTGTCAAACTCTTCAAACCACTCCTCAATCATCCAATCAACCAAGCCCGCCTGCACTGCGTTACGGCGGGCAGGCCCGCCTGTCCCTGTCGGGCAGGCCATCATTGCTAGACTCCGCCTTTCGCCCTTCTTATCTGCTCGTTAGTGGTAAAGTTTGTGGTTACCTGATGGCCCTTCAGTGGCAGAATCTTTTCATGAATGGCATCGATCATTTTTTCCGGTGTAGGGAGGAAATGTTGCTCCTGCTCGTACGGAGGAATAATCCAGTTCCTTGATCCAACTACTACCGGCGGGCCATCGAGATCATCAAAAGCCATTTCCGTGATATTCTCTGCCATGTCTTTTAAGAAGGAATTTCTTGAAGAAGCGTCACTGGAGAGCAGGATTTTTCCTGTTTTCTTAACAGACTGCAGTACGGGCTCGTAGTTGAACGGTACCAGTGACCGGGCGTCAATCAGTTCGGCTTCCACGCCGTATTTTTCCTTCAGTGTGTCGGCGGCCTTAAGGGCTGTATATAAGGTAGAACCGATGGTCAGTATGGTGACATCTTTTCCTTCTCTCTTGATATCCGGCTCTCCGAGCGGTATCTCATAGTATTCATCCGGTACACCCTCTTCATGGAACCATTCACCGATGCCGTATATGCGCTGGCTTTCAATGAATATGACCGGGTCGGTACCCTGAAGGGCTGCATTCATAATACCTTTGGCATCATAGGGAGTTACCGGGTATACCACTTTCAAACCCGGAATATGGGCAACCAGCGATGACCAATCTTGCGAATGCTGGGGGCCGTATTTGTTCCCTACGGATACCCTCACAACCACCGGCATCTTGATTACATTTCCGCTCATCGATTGCCATTTGGGCAACTGGTTGAATACTTCATCGCCGGCACGTCCCAGGAAATCGCAGTACATAATCTCCGCAATGACCCGGCCCCCTGCCATGCCATAACCGAGTGCGGTTCCGACAATAGCACCTTCCGATATGGGAGAATTAAAAAGCCTGTTGTAGGGGAGGGCTTCGGTTAGCCCCCGATATACGGCAAATGCTCCACCCCAGTCTCTGTTTTCTTCTCCGTAAGCTACAAGGGTGGGGTCGGTGTAAAATTTGTCAAGTATGGCTTCAAAAATGCCGTCGCGAAGTTGATAGGTCTTGACAGTGGAATGGGGATTCCCGTTTTCATCCAGACCGTATCGGTGACGCTTGGCAATTTGTTTTAACCGCGGATTTTCTTCTTTGGGTATCAAAACCTCAGGCTCTCTGTCTTCCATCTTTTCAATAGATTCGTAGGAAAACATCATTTTCCCGACAAGGTTGGGATCTTTGTCCAGTTCAAGACGGGGAGAAGTTTCTTCATCAATGGCCAGGTTGTAAATTTCCTTGAGCACTTCAATAGTCGAAGTTTGGGTTGAATTCAGCTCCTTTTCCGTAGCAACCTGACTGTTGAGCAGGTCGTCCTTAAAGCTTTTGAGCGAATCTTTTTCCTGCCATGCTTCTATCTCCTCTTTGGTCCGGTATGTAGAAGCGTCTGAAGGTGAATGACCGCTGATGCGGTAGGTAAGGGTGTCGAGTAGTACCGGGCCTTTTTTCTCTTCCAGTATTTGTTTTTTGCGACTGAAGGCATCTATTACAGCAAGGGGATTATATCCGTCGATGCGTTCAGCGTGCATCATATCCGGATTTACTCCTGCTCCTACCCTGGCCAGTGCATCGAATCCCATGGTTTCTCCTTCAGGTTGTCCGCCCATCCCATACTGGTTGTTCATGAAGTTGAATATGATGGGCATGCCACCCTGATAATCTCCGGTCCACAACTCTTTGAACTGGTTCATAGAGGCAAAGGTGATGCCTTCCCATACGGGTCCGCAGCCCATGGAGGCATCTCCGATATTGGCTACCACAATGCCGTTTTTCTGATTGACCTTTTTATAAAGGGCCGCACCTACGGCTATATCACCGGAACCTCCGACAATGGCATTGTTCGGGTAAATGCCGAAAGGAGTGAAAAAAGCGTGCATCGAACCACCCAGCCCTCTGTTAATTCCGGTTTTCCTTCCGAAAATTTCGGCCAGCGTGCCGTATAAAAGGAATTTAACGGCCAGATCCTTAACATTTCCTTTATGATTTTTTTCAACGACCTGCAGGATGGCCCCGTCGAAAAATTCTTTCATGATCCGCATCAACTCGTCGTCTGATAACTGCTCAATGGCAGAGAGTCCTTTGGCCAGTATCTCTCCGTGGCTCCGGTGAGATCCAAGAATGTAATCATCGATGGTCAGATTATATGCCATACCTACGGCAGCGGCTTCCTGACCAATTGACAGATGGGCAGGCCCCGGATAATTATATTTTACGCCATGATATTCACCTGTAGTTTTTACGGAATTCAGCAATGTTTCAAATTCCCTGATGATTGTCATGTCCCTGTAAATCCTTTGCAACTCGGCATTGCTGAAGTTCTTTTTCTCTTCCTCAATGCTTTTTTGGTACTGATTGATGGGTATTGTACCAAATGTTATCTTACCAGGCTTTCTGGCTTCGTTGGGATCTATAAATTGTGATTTAGGCATAATTTATTGCATTTTAGTTATTTGATTATTGTTATTTGTTATTTTACCAAGAATTTATATTATTTAATTATAATGAATCATTTCATAAATGCTGTTTCCTTAAATATTTCCGATACCGTGGGGTGAGGGAAAATCATTTCCTGAAATTCTTCAATAGTGAGTTGTTCTTCTATGGCCATCACGCCTCCGAAAATGATCTCTGAGCTTGGTGAACCAAGAACATGTATTCCCAGTATATTGCCGTATTGTTTTCCAACCAGAATTTTGCACAGTCCGTTTACTCCTTCGTTCTCGATGAGATATCTGCCGGCATAAGCCATTGGCAGGGAATGAACTTCAAAGGGAATGGTCTTTTCCTTTGCCGCTTCTTCTGTGAGCCCTACACCGGAGACTTCCGGATGGGTATATACCACTGCCGGTACGGCTTCATATCTCATCCTGTCCTTCCTGCCCATTATATGATTTACGGCTACCTCGCCTTCTCTGCTGGCAGTATGGGCAAAAAGAGAATAACCGGTTATATCTCCTGCCGCATAAACGTGAGGTATATTGGTCCGGCAATATTCGTCGATTTTGATGCCATTGCCATCGTATTCAATGCCCAGTTTTTCTATTCCCGGAAGCTCTACCACCGGTTTTCTTCCGGCGCTCAGCAGTATATGTTCGGATTGGATCTTTTGTTGTTCTCCTTTTTCTTCAAAGGTGATCTCCTTGTTGTTCATTTCAGTGACTTTGGCAGACAACTTGAAGTCCACACCTTTTTTGGCAAGGGTCTTTCTTAACATCGCTGCCAGTTCCCGGTCCATCCCGTTGATGATTTCATCCAGCATTTCGATAACCGTGACTTTTGTGCCCATTGTGGCAAAAAAGTCAGCAAATTCAATACCGATCACCCCGCCGCCGATGATGGTCAATTGCTCGGGAATCTTTTCAATCTGAAGGATTTCTCTGTTGGTATATACATTTTCCTGTTTTAGCCCGGGAATGGGCGGGAAGAAAGTTTCTGAACCGGTAGCCAGAAGGAGGTTTCTGCACTCAAAAATGGTTTCATTAGCGTGGATTTTGATGTGATCTGGATTTTTTTCGAGAATGGTGGCTTCTTCCATCACCATCTCCACGTTGCTGTTTTTTAGCTGGGATTTAATGCCGCCGACCAGCTTTTTAACCATTTTCTCCTTACGTTTCATGAGCCGGGTGATGTCATAGGATACCCCTTCCAGCTCAAGGCCATACTTTTTGCCATCTTTAGCGTATTCGTATAGCTTTGCGGTGTGCAGCAGAGTTTTAGTCGGAATACATCCTTCATTGAGGCATACACCCCCGATAAACTGTTTATCGAACAGTACGGTGGATAGCCCTTTACTGCCTGCCCGTTCCGCTGCTACATAACCTGC
>JBNJFN010000240.1:4315-5428 GCA_051746885.1 Bacteroidota bacterium
AATATACCATTGCCTAGATCCGCCGGCCGGTTAATAATCGTGTTGACGCCCAGTATACCTACTTGTGGCAAATTCAGGACCGGTGTAAACATTTCCACACCGTAGGCTCCAAGGTTGGATACTGTAAAGGAAGCGGCCTCGCTGGCGATCAGCTCAGGATCTATGTCACCTTGTTTGCAACGATCTGACAAAGCTTTCATCTGGTTCGATAAGCCTTCCAGCGTGAGGTCGTCGGCATTTCTGACGACCGGTACCATCAAACCGCGGTCCGTATCAACAGCAAAGCCCAGGTGAACCTTATTGAATATCTTGATGTGGTTCTCCGAAAAGTGTGCATTGGCACCGCGATTTTTTTTCAGTGCTTTTATTACTGCATAGCACACCATGTCGTTCAGGGTGATATTTGAAACCAAACCTTCCTCTTTTTTGGCTTTTACGGTTTTTCTCAACTGTAGGATGTTTCGCGCATCGGCACTTGTATGGTGGGTTAGCTGAGCCGAATTCTGAAGGGAGGCATGCATGCTGGAGGCGATCAGCTTTCTTACATTGGAAAGCTTTTTCACTTCATAATCTTCCTTGTATATCCGGTCGGTAAGGTCCTTATCGGTCACTCTGCTACCCACACCAGTGCCTTCTTTAGGGGCGGCTGCTTCTGATTTTTCACCCATTTTATAGGCCAGGGAAGTGGCTTTCTGGCCTGCCTGGAGGGCTTGCTGTATATCCCGTTCGATAATCCGTCCGTAGGGACCTGATCCTTTTAGGTTTTGATAAAGCACCCTGTGCTGTTCTGCAAGCTTTTTGGCCCTGGGGGAGATGGCGGTCTTTCCCTGTATTTGTTGTTTTTCTGGTTCAGGAGGTGTGGTGGTTTCAGTGGGAGTTGACTCTTCGGCTTTCTCTTGTATATCTTTTTCCTGAGTTGACCCTTCGGTTTGTGTTTTACTGGGCTGTTTACCGGCATGAGGGTTGAATTCATCCGCCGCTTCCCCTTGTTCTCCTATAACAGCTACATTGGTAAGCACAGACACTTCATCCCCTTCCTCATAAAACATCTCCAGAAGCGTGCCTTCTGCTTCAGCTTCATATTCAAAGGAAGCTTTGTCGGTTTCGTAGGTG
>JBNJFN010000241.1:0-5425 GCA_051746885.1 Bacteroidota bacterium
TTTACCGCATCCCTGCGCTGCCATTAAGCAGATCAGGTTCAAAGGGTATACTCTCAGCCTCCCGGTCCTTCCGGTAAGCACCCCTGAAACGGATGAAATTTCTTGTGCTCTGTTAAAGAACTTTTATAAATGTAGGACAAAAATAATAAAATATTGTTTACAGGGAATGGTAATTTTTCATTTTAGTTTTTCCGGTTAGCCAGGCATTAGGAAAATGGGCTTTTTGGGAAGAAAGTGAAGCAGAGAGCCAGGTTGTTCAATCACGTCAGAATTATGCTATCACTTCTAAAAATTTTGTTTTCTTAATTGCCCGATGAATGATAAATCTATGTGAAATCCTATCTTTCCTATGTGTCCCCCGCCTGCTACGGGGCAGGTATGTGGTTCAAAAAATAAGGTTAACTAGTTAACTTTGAACATAATATTTCTCCTCAGGTCAAGAAAAATTTTTTTGCAGCTAAAGCTGCGGTAAGAATAATTCAAGCTGGATGTTTATATTGCCAACCCTGATTCATATCTTCTCAACCCTGGTAAATTTCTGCCCGGCATGGGTTTCTTGATATGCTCCATTGGTACATCTTTACTTAACCCTGAAACATTTTTGTCCAACCCCGAAACATTTTTACCTGACATTAGAAGATTTTTGGTTAACATGGATACATTTTTGTCTAGCACTGGAAGATTTTTACTTAACCCTGATACATTTTTGCTTAACATTGGAAGATTTTCAGCCAACATTAAAACATTGCTGCCCAACATTGAGACATTTTTGTTCAACATTGAAAGACATTTACACAACATGGGTACATTGTTGCCTAACATTGGAAGACCTTTGGACAACATTAAAACATTTTTGATTTACATTGAAAGATTTTTGCTGAACAGCCATTTCCTTAAAAAGATTCAAGGATCACATATATAAATCAAGTTGGAAGAAATTGGGAATACATTCATCCAATCTCAGTTTCCCGTTTTCTCATCTTCTCATATTACTAGCGGAGGAGAGGGGATTAGCTCACTCCTTTCAGTCGTTCGTGATCCCCCTATAAGTATCAGGCCTTTGCTTTTAGATAAGTATACAAGCAGGGTTAGATTCTCTGCTATTAGCGGAGGAGAGGGGATTCGAACCCCTGGTCCCGCATCAGCGGGACAACGGTTTTCGAGACCGCCGCATTCGTCCACTCTGCCACTCCTCCTTTTCTGTTTATTACTGCATTGCAGTGCAAAACTATGAAAAATTTGCTGTAATGTTTAAAAATATCCGTGGCTATTCTTGTATACATCCTGTCATATGGCTTTAAAAGCAATACCATTCCGTTGATGCTTTATCCAAAACGAATACCGACGTTTTTAGATTTCATTCCACAATTTTTGTTATCATTAAGAAGGTATTAATAAACTTAAAAAATAGACTTATGAAAATAGGATTCAATCATAGAAATATTCATCCAGTTCCCACATACAGGCCGTAACCAGTTCATTGTCGTTATAGGCCTCTTTATTGAAATCTTTGATTTTCTGTAAAATTTCCCTGGCCCGGTCATCATCGCTGAATTGCATGAATATAGCCGAATTGTGGCTGGGCCATACCGCTGTGTTGAGCCGCGGTTCCCCTTTCACATTTTTTGCCGGTACCTGTTCGATGATCTGGTAAGCGCTTACTTTATTGTCTTCCAGCATTTTGATCAGGGGTTCTCTGACACTTACATTACAGGTTACATAAATCATTTTCATGGCAAAATATTATTTTTCCTCATTTGCTGATTTTATATGAAATACGGTATATATTGCAGGCACAATGATCAGGGTTACGATCGTAGAAATCAGCATTCCACCGATGATGGTAATGCCCAGGGGAGAATACATCTCCCGTCCCATTCCCTGGCTGAGTGCCATAGGCAGCATAGCCAGTATGGTAGTGAATGAGGTCATCAGAACCGGACGCATTCTCGAGCGCCCTCCTTCCAGTACAGCTTCATACAAACTGTAGCCTCTTTTCCTGAGCAATTTGGTGTAATCTACCAGTACAATTCCGTTATTCACCACGATTCCCATAAGCATAATCACACCTAAGAAGGTTGTAACGCTTAGAGTAAGGCCTGTGGCAAAGAAAGCCCAGATAATACCCACAAAGGTGAAAGGCAGTGCAAACATGATGATGAACGGATCTTTGAATGACTCGAACTGGGCGGCCATAACCATATACACCAGTGTTATGCCTATCGCCAGGATTAGATACAGATCGCCAAAGGCTTGCTCCTGCTCGGTGAGCTGGCCGCTTACTTCTACATCAACACCGGTTGGAACGTTGGTCTGGTCAATTCTAGCCTGTACTTTGTTGGCCGCTCTTCCCAGCGAAATATCCTGCAGATTGGCCATTACCTTAACAATTCGCTGCTGGGATTTTCGGTCAATCTGTTGAGGACCGAGTTCCTGCCTGATGTCGGCAAAGGCCTTCAGCGGGATTTGTTCGCCTTTCAGGTTGGTGATCTCTATGTTGTTGATGGCTTCTATTTTGTTCCGGTAATTGGGTGCATATCTTACATTGATGGCGTATTCGTTTCCGCTTTGTGTCAATTCTCCCGCTTCCGCACCATAGATGCTGCTACGTATCTGCTTGCCTATCATTGCTGTGTTGAGCGCCATATCCTTGGCTTTGTCCTTATCGATAATCACCTGTACTTCCAGTTTCCCTTTATCAATAGTGGTCTGCAGGTCAGTTAATCCTTCGATGGTTTGCAGTTCATTATGAATATCAGAAGCAGTAGCGTTTAGCTCGTCAAAATTGTTTCCCGTGACTTCCACTTCAATTGGTTGAACATTTCCGGTAATGGCATCGGAAAGGATGCTGCCGGCCATGATATGAAAACTCTCTATCTCCGGTATCTTATTGATTCTTTCTCTTAAATCTGCCCCAATTTCTTTGGCGGAGCGCTCCCTGTTACCGGGTAACTTAAGGTGGGCAAGAATGGTGGACACATTTTTCCCTTCTTCAAAACCCACCGAACTGAGCGTTCCGTCTTCTGTCTGACCGCTGACAGAGGCAAGCGTACCGGGTTCCAGTTCAGGCACCTCATCCCGTATGATTTGCATGACCTTTTGTGCTGCCCGGTCGGTATGACTGGCGCGGCTTCCGACCTCGGTTTCGATAACAACGGCAATATCTCCTGCGTCAAATTCCGGGATGTAATCTGTACCGAGCCCTCTTCCCAGATAAAGTGTTCCCGCAAATACCACCAAGGCAGTAAGAAGCGTGAAGGTTTTATGGTGCAATGCCCAGTGAAGGGATCCTTTGTAAAACGCTTCTATCTGTTCAAATTTCCGTTCGCTCCATTGATAAAATCTTCCTTTATGGTTCTTTTTCCGTTCTCTTAGGCCTTTCAGTAATTTGGATGCCGCTGTGGGCGTTAAACTGAGGGAAGTAACCAGTGAGGCCACCATGGTGACAGATGTCAATACCGCAAGCTGCTTAAAGAGGATGCCTACTACACCTCCAACAAAGATCATCGGAATGAATACCATAAGTGTGGTAGCTGTTGCGGCTGAAATGGCCATACCCATTTCCTGGGTTCCGAAGATGGCAGCTTGTTTGGGCCTGCTTCCCTTTTCAATATGCTGTACAATATTCTCCAATACTACAATGGCGTTGTCAACAACCAAACCTATGGCTATAACAAGGGACATCAGCGAAAATATGTTGATGGTATACCCTCCTGTAAACATGATGATGAACGCGATAATAAGAGAGAAAGGAAGGGTTAGGATAATGATCAGGCTGTTTCTCCATTCACGCAGGAAAAGGAATACCACTATGGATACAAAAAGCAGGCCCCACCATAAAGTTTCCGAGAGGTTTCCTATGGATTGAACGATCAGCTCATCGGTATTCATGATCTCAAATATTTGTACATCGTTGGGGAGTTCTTCCCGCAGTTCCTCAACTCTATCCCTGACCGACGAGCTCACATTCAGCGTATTCACCCCGGTTTGTTTTTGTATCATTAGTGCCACGCCTTTGCCTTCTTTGTTGCGGGCGAAAACTTCCTTATCCTTGAAACCATCCACCACTGTAGCTATGTCCTTCAGCTTAATGATCCTTTCGTTGAAACTGACCAATGGAATCTCTCTTATTTCATCCGTGGTTTCAAACTGGGCAGGAACTTTGACAGAAAAATCATTGGGTCCTACTTTTATGTTTCCACCCGGTATGCTGAGGTTTTCAGATTTCATTATTGAAGATACTTCATCCACAGACAGGTTGTAGGCATCCAGTTTGCTCGGATTCACCCTGATTTTTATTTCCCTTTCGGGTTGACCAACATATATTACCGATCCCACACCCTCTATCTTTTTGATGGGGGAGGCGATATCGTTTTTAATGATATTATTGATGGCGTCGTAATTTTCCTTTGCCGTTATTCCATAAACCAAAACAGGGAACATTGCGGAATTCACTTTGTAGATTACAGGACTTCCTGCATCATCCGGCAGTTCAGTCTTAGCCAGCTCTATCAGGTCACGGGCACTGTTTGATGCTTCCGAAATGTTTGCTCCCCAATCGAATTGCAGAGAAATAAATGAAACATTTTCCCTGGAAGTAGAAGTGATGTCTTTTAGATTTTCCGTTCCAGCCAGTATTTCTTCCACAGGCCGGGTGACTTGTTTTTCTACTTCTTCTGCGGAAGCTCCCGGGTAAACCGTCATCACCGTTAAGGCAGGGAGCTCCATTTCCGGCATTATATCGAGAGGGAGTCTATTTAGAGAAACCAGCCCAAAAAGTATGATGGCGAGAAATGCCATTGTGGTGGCTACTGGTTTGTTTACTGCAATTTTTGGTAATCTCATAAACTTTTATTTTGGTATTCCTTTCTTGTTTGTTTTATTGATTTTCCACAATGACTTGATCACCGCTTTTTAGCTTGTTCTTTCCGTGAACAACAACTTCACGGTTTTTCTTTATTCCTGTTACCGCTACCTGTTTTTCTTTTGTATAAAGCTGTTCCACTGGTTTTCTGACGGCTTTGTTTTCATCGTTAACGATAAATACAAAATTGTTGCCTGTTCCGGTTTGGCGAAAGATGGCTTCCAGCGGGATGAATATATCTTTTCTTTCAGGCCTCTTGATCTCTACCGTGGCAAACATACCCGGTTTCAGTTTTCTTTCGCTGTTGTCTACTGTGATTTCTACTTTTGCTGAGTGTGTGGAAGTGGAAAGTATGGGTTCGATATGGGAAACATGTCCTTTAAAAGTGGTATCAGGAAATGCATCGAACTGAACACTGGCGGCTTGTCCTTCTCTTATATTCCTTAGCTCCTTTTCATTTATATCAATTTTAATCTTCAGCTTATTAAGCTGCATGAACTGAACTATTCCCGATGTATGAGAGTATCCGGGTTTTAGCCCCGGAGAGAACATAAAGTTTTC
>JBNJFN010000242.1:0-5422 GCA_051746885.1 Bacteroidota bacterium
GCAGGCGGGGTGTTTTTAATGGTACGACCTTTAATAAAACAGGAAGAAATAAACAGGTTCTGTTTTATTTTTCAAAAGGATTTGATATACTTGTTGTTTATTTTACTTAATTATAAATTTTAGATTATGAAAAGTAACATTTTAACTGTTTTAAAAACCAAATTTGTATTTGTTGTTACAGCATTCCTGCTAATAATGACTACTGCCTGCCAACAAACCGGTGAGGAAGACCGGATTCAACTTTTTAACGGGAAAAATCTTTCAGGATGGAACATGAAATTTTCCGGTTATCCGGTAAATGAGAATTATAATAACACGTTCCGTGTGGAAGATAGCATACTTACGGTCAGTTATGATGAATGGGATCGTTTTGACGGAGAGTTCGGCCATTTGATAACAGAAGACACTTATTCCCATTATAAGTTGCATGTGGAATATCGTACTGTAGGAGAGCAATGTCCCGGTGGACCTGAATGGGCCAGGAAGAACAATGGCATTATGATCCATTCCCAATCAGCCGAAAGTATGAACAGGGATCAGGATTTTCCCGTTTCAGTGGAAGTGCAATTGTTGAGTGACTTGGGTGAAGGCTCCAGGCCCACGGCCAATGTTTGTACTCCGGGTACTCATGTGGTGATGGATGGCGAGTTGACCACCCAGCATTGTACACAGTCATCATCCAAAACTTATGGGGATGAATGGGTAACTGTAGAAGTGGTAGTGAAAGGGGACCAGGTAATTCATCATATTGTGGAGGGAGACACTGTAATGACCTATACGGATCCGCAAATCGGGGGAGGAAATGTTCCTGAAGGGTATCCCCGGGAAGAAGGAACTCCATTGGAATCCGGGCATATTTCCATTCAGGCTGAAAGCCATCCTACGGAATTCAGAGAGATCTCGTTGATAGAGTTAAGTGATAATTAATTTTGAAGTTTATAAAGCATATTATAATGAGAAAGTTAACCTACTTGTTTGCCATTGTCTTTTTCTTAACTATATCTTATGGTGTTTACGCACAGGAAGATGCTCAGTCACTGAATACCAAGGTGGTTACTCAAATAGGACTGGTAGTTGAGGATATTGAAAAAACCAGCGAAGCCTATGCCGATTTGTTTGGTATTGATAAACCTGAGGTCAGTGAGACAGATGGGTATTCAAAAACCAATGCCCATTATCAGGGAGAACCTACAAAAGCCAGGGCCAAACTTGCTTTTATCCGGTTGGAGAACATTACGATTGAGTTGATTGAACCCATTGGAGGCCCGAGCACCTGGCAGGAGTTTCTGGATGAACATGGTGAAGGGGTTCATCATATAGCTTTTCAGGTAGAAGACATGGATAAAACCATCGCCATGCTTGAAAATAAAGATGGCGAGCTGGTCCAGCGTGGTGATTTCACCGGTGGAAGCTATTCCTATGTGGAATCACAGGATAAGCTCAAAACAATCATTGAATTGCTGACTTCCGAAGATTGATTCTTTGCGGGGGAAGATTTTTTTATCATACTGGAAAATATATTGCATTCGCGGGGGCTGTCCAAAAACAAAAAATTTACCCCCAAAACACCAAATTCCACTAAATTTATTTAACAGTAATTTATTTTTTGTGGGATTTGGTGTTTTAGAGTTTTAGTGGCATTTCCCCAAAGTTGGAGTTTTTTAGTCAGCCTTTGCGAATGGTTAATATATGTAATTTATCCGGTAAGGCAATTATTAATTTTTTCAGATTTGAATATCTTTACACCCCTGAATTACGTTAGGGATAAGTTAAACAGAAGGAGAAGACAATGGAGCAGATCAGGAATTTTTGCATACTGGCTCACATAGATCATGGAAAGAGTACTTTAGCCGACAGGCTATTACAGATCACGAAATCGGTAACGGAAAGAGAGTATCATGATTTGATGCTGGATGATATGGATCTGGAGCGCGAAAGGGGGATCACCATTAAGAGCCATGCCATCCTCATGGATTACCTTTACAATGATCAGTACTACTATCTGAACCTGATCGATACTCCCGGTCACGTGGATTTTTCATATGAGGTGTCCCGTTCCATTGCAGCCTGCGAAGGAGCTCTGCTGGTGGTAGATGCGGTTCAGGGAGTTCAGGCACAAACCATATCCAATGTTTATCTGGCCGTGGATCATGATCTGGAGATCATACCTGTTTTAAATAAGGTGGATCTGGAAGCTGCCAAACCCGAAGAAGTAAAGGATCAGATCGTCGAGTTATTGGGTTGCGCCAGGGAAGAGATTATCGAAGCGAGTGGTAAAACCGGTTATGGAATTGAAAAAATTCTGAATGCCATTATAGAGAAGGTACCCCATCCGGAAGGTGATTATAACCAACCCCTTCAGGCCATGATTTTTGATTCTGTGTTTAATTCTTACCGGGGCATTGAAGCTTTTTTCCGTATTTTTAACGGAAGGATCAAAAAGGGAGATCATGTAAAGTTTGTGAATACGGGAAAAGATTATTATGCCGATGATATTGGGGTATTGCGCCTGAAGAAAGAACCGCGCAATAAGTTGAATGCTGGAGATGTGGGGTATATCATTTCCGGAGTCAAAGCATCCAGTGAGGTGAAAGTAGGAGATACCATTACCCATTACGATAATCCCTGCGAAAAGGCTGTGTCCGGTTTCGAGGATGTCAAGCCTATGGTGTATGCCGGGATATACCCGGTTGATACCGATGATTACGAAGACCTTCGTATATCTCTTGAAAAGCTCCAGTTGAACGACGCTTCCCTGACCTTTGAACCTGAAAATTCCATGGCTCTGGGCTTTGGATTTCGTTGTGGTTTTTTGGGTTTGCTGCACATGGAGATCATACAGGAACGCCTGGAGAGGGAATACGACATGAATGTGATCACCACGGTACCCAATGTATCTTACCGGGTATATACCCCTGATAACGAGGTGATCGAGGTGCACAATCCTTCCGGTCTGCCCGAACCCAAAAACATCGACAGGATAGAGGAGCCATATATTCACGCACAGATTATCACCAGGTCAGACTTTATCGGTGCCATTATGAAATTGTGCCTCGACAAAAGGGGAACCCTGAAGAACCAGATCTTCCAGCCCAATAACCGTGTGGAAGTAACCTTTGAGATGCCTCTGGCTGAGATTGTTTTTGACTTCTATGATAAGCTGAAAAGCATTTCGAAAGGCTATGCCTCATTTGATTACCAACAGACCGGTTATAAAGAGGCCAAACTGGTGCGTCTGGATATCCTGATCAACGGAAATATGGTGGATGCATTATCTACGCTGATTCACCAGGAGCATGCCTATTCATTCGGAAGAAGAATCTGTGAAAAACTAAAAGACCTGATCCCCCGTCAGCAGTTTGACATTGCCATTCAGGCAGCCATAGGTGCTAAAGTAATTGCCCGTGAAACGGTAAAGGCACTCAGAAAAGACGTTACAGCAAAGTGTTACGGGGGTGATGTGACACGTAAGCGAAAGTTGCTGGAGAAACAAAAGAAAGGCAAGAAAAAGATGCGCCAGGTAGGGAATGTAGAGGTGCCCCAATCGGCCTTTATGGCGGTACTAAAGCTTGACTAAATAATAAGTTGACGATAGGCAAAAGGAGTTGGCTGTCGGAAAAATTGCGATTTGAAATAAAATTCTAACAAGCTTGAATAAGGTCCTTCAGAACTTACTCACATACCCCAGGTGAATTTTGGCTGAGCCCATGTCAATAGGATTATTGGCTTGTTTGCCCAGGGCATAACTAATATACATAATACCCCTTCCTGTATCGATATGAGCTCCGAGACCAAAACCAAATGGAAAATCTTCCCTGATTCCGGAGGGGATGTTTTTGTGATACCACCCGCCGTCCCAGAAAGCATATACGTTGCTGTTTCTGGATAGCAGATACCGGAGCTCCATTGTTAGAACGGAATAGGCAGGAGCGAGGAAGGCGTTGTCATCGAATCCCCTTAGCGAATGGGAACCGCCAAAGCGATAAAGCTCATTTTCATTAAAGTCTTTTTGCCCTTCGGACCACATATGTTTGTACCTACCATGTCCGGAGGTCTTGGCTACCCAGGAGCGAAACAAAGGTTGATACCAGGAAATGTCCAAGCCGGCTTCAGCGCTCGTATAACCTTTCTCTTCTTCTCCTCTTTTTCTTTTGCCCACGCTTCCCAAAATATCCAAATGCATCCCTTTGGAGGGATTAAGCCGGTAGTCCAGATTATTGAATGTATAGCTAATTCCATACAGTCTCATCTTAAACGGCTCATACTTATTTGTAACTGGTACAGATTCGGAGATTAGAGAAGAGCTCTCAAAATCCCCGAACACTTCAAGCCGGCTTTGGGAGTCGATATAAAAAGACAGGCCTCCACGGAAAATCCTGGAGAGGAAACTGGTATCTTTCTTAAATAGCTCAAAATCGGTGCTAATTCCAATCGACTGCAATAACAGGTAAGAATAGTCGATGTTTAGTTTAAGCTCCTGGGATCGTTCCTCCACGCTATTCCAGTTAATGTCAATGTGCCCGCCCCGTCTGAAGAGGTTTGAGAGGCTAAGGTCAAATTCTCCGGTGAAACGAATTTTACCGTCTCCTTTGGGGAGAAAGCCAACCACCCCGTCAGCCTGGTTGCTTTCTGCCCTTTCAAGATATAAAAACACGTTCACCCGGCGCCCTTCGGAGAACTCTATCTCAAAGTCTCTTATCTGCCTTAGAAAGCCAAGATTCTGTATCTTATCGGGAATTTTTTGTAATTTGTTTTCCTCATAAACCATTCCTGGAAAAAGCTCCAGGTAAGGATACAGGTATTTTTCATTCACCGGATTATTGCCTTTGATCAATATGCTGTCGATAACATATCGCTTACCCGGGTCTACGATCAATGAGGCATTAAGCGTATCAGAACCGGCGTTTTCCAATTGATCTATTTTGACTGAGGCAAAAGGATACCCCCGATTTTCCAGGTAGGTGACTATTTGTTTTTCCAAGGCGTTCAGCTCATACAGATCGATCACCTCGTGCTTCCTGATTTCCCGGGAGTAGGGGATATTTTGCAGAAGAGAGGAATCCGGAGTGGTTACGGAAAATTTCCCCCAATGGTATTTTTGTCCGACATACAGCCACATCTTCATGGTATCTTTTTCTATCCGCATACGGTCATAGCTGGCGGCCAAAAAGCCTGCCTGCCGCATTTCAGTCAGGGATTGTTTCAGCTTTCTCCGGATTGTGGCAGTATCTTTATAATCTCCTTCCAATGTACCGGTAAGATTCATAATATAATCGGTGGTGTCAGATTCCCGGATATCCAGGTGATATTCCTGTGCTTTCGTCATAAAGGCATTCAGAAGAATACAGATCGCAAACAATATGTTCTTCATATACAAATTTTGCCAACCAGAACTATTTGTGAAACTTATATGCCAGTTTTA
>JBNJFN010000243.1:0-5391 GCA_051746885.1 Bacteroidota bacterium
CTTAACTGTAAAAATTTTACGGTCGCCGCCTCTGTCATCATTAGAAATTACGGTGATTTTATCCCACTTGTTAAAGGGATAAACCCAGGCGCACATGGCTTTGGATTTGAAAAAACACATGAACGCTGTGGATTACTATATTCATCATCCCCAAAGGAATAGCATTGAAAAAGGACTCGACATAATCCTGAGTACCGGATTACACGATAAACATAAAGAGTTGGTTTCTTTCAGAAACAGATTAGTCAAGTATCGAAATTACATTTTCTCCTTTCTGTACCATCCCAAAGTCCCTCCCGATAATAATGCCTCTGAAAGGGCTATCCGAAATATAGAAGTAAAACAGAAAGTATCAGGGCAATTCAAATCTCCTGATGGAGCTTATGCTTTCGCAGTATTACGATCAATTACTGACACAAGTCTAAAAAATGGACAAGGGGTTTTATCAACCTTGAAAGTTATCGCTAACTTGCAGACTGATTAGTTACATTTGGTAATTATAAAACGCAGCTATATAATTCGCATGTCAACTTTGAAAGCCTAACTGCCGGTGGTAATCATGAAATTTATTTGAATTAATTCTAAATATTCCTTTTTGATTTAATTCGCTCGGTTTTTTCCATCCACTTTATTATATTTGTT
Organism: Bacteroidota bacterium; assembly: GCA_051746885.1. Lineage (GTDB taxonomy): Bacteria > Bacteroidota > Bacteroidia > Bacteroidales > UBA12077 > JAGXLC01. Next base: position 643 of record JBNJFN010000243.1, read on the forward strand.
GGGTAGATACCGAATTATCTATTATTAATTATTAACCAAACAAATACCTATGGATGCTATCTTATTTAATGATGTTCTAACATCAAAAGAAGAGGTTTATCAAATGGATGACTGTAATGCAGATTGCGTAGTTCATTGCCATTAATCAGATAAACCAAATGTGCAATCCCCGTCGTGTATATTCACCTCGGGGATTTTTAGGGTATCGTCATTTTGCTAGTCTCTTTACGTTGTTATCATAGATAGATGAATAATAAAAAGATATTTAAAAATCCTGTTGCTACCGTGGTTCCCATTGCTGACAACTATCATCTGGCAGTAAATCCTTCTATCAAAAACGGATTAAAAGTAATTAACGATCAGCAGCTTGCTATACTGAACAAAATTGAAGATGGCAAAAAGCTAAGCGATATTTCAGCAGCAACAAGTCACCCACCGGAAATCATTAAGAAACTTGTGGGAATATTCTCTGAGATTGAATTATGTGGATACTCACCTGATTTTTCGAAGCCCACCCCTCCTGAGCGAATAAAACATATTGATTTTTGGGTCCATACAACGGATTCCTGCAATTTCAATTGTCCTTATTGCTATATCGATAAAAGCAATGACAAAAGCATCAGTGAAGAAAGCATGGATCTGTTTATTGCCAAATTAAAGCAAGAAGTAAACGAACGTGACCTGGCTGAAGTTTCCATCAGATTTTCAGGAGGAGAACCCATGCTTAAGTTCAGGCAGGTTAAAGAATATGTAAAAAAAATCAAAAAGAACCTGGCATCAACCAATTGCAAACTCAATATTGGTTTTCTGACGAATCTAAGTTTGTTAAATGAAGATATCTATCATTTCATCAAACAGGAAGATTTATATACCAGCGTATCTCTTGACGGCTTTGGCCAATACCACGACAGAACCCGTTTCTTCCCGAATAATAAAGGCAGCTTTGAAACCGTAGACAAGAATATCAATTACCTGCTGGAATCAGGACACAAGCGTATCATTATTATGAGTGTTTTGTCTGACCATAATCTGGATGGTCTGCCGGAATTTGCGCATTACCTGGCCGAAAAGAATATTCCTTTCCGCTTTTCTGTTGTAACCGGCGTGCCCATCAACAAAGAAAAACTAAAACAAAAATTACTTCAGGCCTACGATGTTTTCGAAGAATATATTCTGAAGGCCGATTATCCCTTTACCAGGAATCACCATCTTGATGATCTGCGGTTTCTTAAACCTTCCTATCGACCCTGCAATGCAGGTTTTTTAAGCGGAGGATTATATAACGAAGGAAGCATCTATTTCTGTCAGCAAGAACTTGGAAACGGAGACATTTCGGGGTCGGTGCATCATGATGCATCATTGATAGAAAGCATCCAAACACAGAAACACCGGCATACCTCTTTAAACGAGGATTGTCATTTATGCAATTTCCGCTTTGTATGTTCGGGCGGCTGTCCGCTCTACAGGGTAGATGGCAAATCTTCTCACTGCGAATTGTACAAAGAGATACTGCCCCGGATTTACCAGTTGATAGGTCTGGAAAGATTACAACAACTAAAAAAGAAAGCACAAACAGCTAAAAAAGGAAATTAAGCATGAGCGGTTTTTACACAGCATCAGACCTTGATACCGTCCTGCTCAACTGCTCTCCACCGGGCGACATTAACATGCCTTCAGCTTCTCTTTCAATTCTTAAAACTTACCTTGAGCAGCATAATTACAGTGCTAAAGTAATATACTGGAATGTCCTGATCTTTGATCTACTGAGAAAATATCCCGAAATAAAAACAGATGACAAAGCAGCTCAGGAATTAAATGTACTTACGATTTTGCCTCACCTTTTCGAACGCCATAGTGCTAATAGTAAGCAGCGTCATTTGCTTATGCAAAGGTTTCGGACTTTTTTGCACTCTGAAAAAAAACTTTCATCATCCTATATTACCTCGCTATTAGAGGCCATTAACCACCATATTGACAATTTCATATCTTATAAGCTAAAAGAATTAACCCAGGTTCATTCAAAATTCCTTTTCGGCATCTCTGCGAAATATTACGAATGGATATGGGGACTATATTTGATCGAAAAACTCAAAGGCATTAACGAAGAGGTCCAAACCATTGTGGGTGGCTTTAGCCGGAAAAACAGTGCGCGTAGTTTCATCTCGCTTAACAGGGAAATCGATTATTGCATGTATGGAGAAAGTGAGGAATCATTAGTGATGCTTATGAATGCTTTACAGCGAGGAAAGTCCGGGTTAGAAGATGTACCGTGTTTGTTTTACCGGGAAGGAAACCACATAGGCACAGGCATAGCAGTCGAAAAGACATCGCATGAGTTCAGGGAAAGCCTATTCCCTGATTATTCAGACTATTTTGAAACCATCGGTCAAAAGCCATTACCTAAACATACCAATTTTCGACTGCCTCTTGATGGAACCCGCGGCTGTAGTTGGAACCGCTGCCGGTTTTGCGTGGCTACGCAGGGGATAAAATACCATGAGCGATCGGCTACCAGCCTGCTTAATGAAATGAGCTATCAGGCAGGCAAATACAATTGTTTTTCATTCTACACTACAGATGATGATTTCAACCCCAGGAAATCAGACCGTCTGATGGAAATGTTCAATATAATCGTTGAAAACGGTCTGGAAAACAAATTCAGCCTGGAAACCTGGCTTACACCCTCAACAGTCAATTACGACCATTTGGAAAAGCTTGCCAGTGTGACCAAACTTAAGCTGAAGGCCGGCCTGGAGTCAACTTCAGATCGTCTACTCGAAAAAATGGATAAAAAGAACCGGTTTATCGATAATCTCTTGTTTCTCCTGAATGCCGACCGCATCATTTCAGATTTTCACATAACTTACAGCATCATCACCGATATTCCCGATGAAACCCGCAAAGATGTTTTAGAAGCCATTGAAAACCTGAATTATCTTCGGTTTTTTATTCCTGCAAAAGTTTGCCTCTGCTTTAATTACTTTCAGTTGGCCGAAAGCTCTTACTATTTCAGAAAGATGGAAGAGAAGGAGAAAGACAAGTATATTCCTGACGGATATGGCATCTTTGCTCCTCAACAATATACAAATAAAGAAAACCGATTCCGTTTTTTCTTCAATACCAAAACATCCCAAAACAACAAAGACCTATGGACGGATTTTAAAAAGGTGAACGAAGGTTTAATCGCAAACGCACATGATTACAGAATCGATAAAAATGACAAAATGTATTATGAATTTGCTGGAAACAGGCAAATTAAATGCCTTTCGCTAAGCTCTCTTGAAATTAATATTCTAAATCAATCAGGCAATAAAGGGCTTTGCAGTGAAAAAGAATTATTGAAAAATTATGATAATTCCGATGTTTTATCGAGCCTGGATAAGTTACAGAAAGAAAAGCTGATATATCGCACCCATGAACATTATTTACCCCTTGTATCCGCATAAATATGAAAGCATTATTGATCAGCCCTCCAAATCATTTTGAGAAAAAGAAAGCCCTGCCATCGCTCTCATTAGCAAGTTTGTCAGGAATTTTAAAAGATGAAAAGGTTGAACATATTTGCGTTGACGGAAATTTCTTAAGTAGTTTCTCGAAATATCTTGCAAAGGTGGAGGAGCCGCAAATGATTCTGGATGAGATCAGGGACATCATCCGTTCATACCAGCCAGCTCTGATCTGTATTTCTCTGTGGGAAGTGAATATTCCTTTTACCCTGAAATTGGCAGAGTTTTTAAAAAATGACAACAACATGCTGACAATTATCGCCGGTGGCATCAGAGGTACCACTAGCGCAGGTTATCTTTTAAAAAGCAGATATATCGACTTTGTTTACTTGGGTGAAGCGGAAACAAACTTCCCTAAATGGATCAAAAATTTCTTTCATGGGCGACCTTTCGAAGAAATATCCGGGATTCTTCACGGCAAAACAAGACAATATGCTGAAGCTCCTGTAAAGAAAAAACTCACAACCATACCATGCTATGATTTCTTCCTGAATGCTGATACACGTTCGCTGTTCATCGAAACAAGCAGAGGCTGCATTTATAATTGTGTTTTTTGCGGTCTGCACCACACAGCTTACAGAAGAATCAGCCCAAAACAAAGCCTGCAGTTGCTAACTGAAATGAATAGGAAGTATGGCACAGATTATTTCAATTTCGCCGATAATTTCATTCCCATGAAAGGGAAGTGGATGGAAGAATTCCTGGATTTACTTATCTCCAGCAGAATCAACGTTTCCTGGTCCTGTCTGATCAGAGCTGACAATATCGACAAAAGGATTGTTTCCAAAATGCCTGCGGCTGGTTGCGTTGGTGTGTTTATGGGGGTCGAAAGTGTATCGCCCCATACCCTTTCCTATATCAACAAAACACGGAAAACCGGAAAATATATTCAGGAACTAAATAAAAACATCATGACCTTTGCCAGTGAAGGAATAAGAACCATGGTATCCACGATAATCGGTTTCCCGGAAGAAACAAGTTCAGATATGATGCAAACAGCTGATTTTGTCAAGGATCTGAAGCAAAAAGGAGTTGATGCCTACACAGGTCCGCTTGTAGTATATCCGGGATCTCAATTATGGCAATTTTATGAATCCGGAAGCATTAACCTACTGCAAATTAGAAACAAAGCCATTAAACGAAATAACTCAGGTTTATTTAATAACAGCTTATCACCCGATCCGATTATCACTCCCAACGACTTTATACCTGAAAATAAACATATGGACCAAGTTGAATTGGA